>JAUVIW010000128.1 GCA_030592525.1 archaeon | reverse complement strand
TACAATGATTTCATGGTTCACGTCAACAAGCAGCGCATGCTCGCGCGCGGGTTCTTCACCGACAAGATGATGACACGCTACTCCCAATACGTGATGAGCAAGCCCCTCAAGAAGATCAGGTTCAGGTGACACAATGGCTGTACACAAATTGCGCAGGAGATACGGCCGGAAGATACAGGCAGAGAAGCTCGAGTTCCATCCGCGAATAGGCGCGTTCGAAGGCCACTTGCTCAACAGGGGCAATGAGCGAAGCATGATGGACCAAAGGATGATTACTGCCATACGCTCCTACAAGAAGGCAGGCAGGCCGATGGACTACATTGATTTCATCGCGCACGCCATCAGGGAAACAGGCTCATTGGACCCCGAAACACTGTCGCCTTACGCACGCTCCTTCAGGCGCCTCACGCGGCCCAACGCGTTCTTCAAGGCGCACAAGGAACAGACCCCTCTTGTCAAGGGGAGAAATCCCAGTGTTTTTCGCACACTCATCGCAAAAGACCTGTTCAGGGAAATCAAGGGAATCGTTTTCAAAGCCAAGAAGCCAATCACTGCCACGGAAATAACAACCAGGATATTTGGCAACACCGAGCACGCAAATTTCCGTGATGTCATCCACACGCTCAACGTGTTCGATGCGCTCGGCGAGGTAAACAAGCTCCCGATTGACGCGACAAAGGGCAGGCACAAGGATGTTTCATATCTGCCCGTGGGCCGGAAGATGCCTGTGCCGAATAACAGCATGCATTACTCGATAATGCGCTCTTTGCTTGGCGGCCCGAAGGACGCCATGGAGGTAGTTGAATCCCACGAACTCAAGCGTTTTGCCGTCAGCAAGGATTCCACCAGGGGGTGGGGTGACTTGTCAGGCCAGCAAGTGATTGTTCCGGCGATATCCTACATGATTGACGAGGGATTGATTAGCTTCTCTAAGCGCAATAGCCCTCGAACAAAAGCAGAGCAGTTCGTGTTCCGGCTGACGCCCGCAGGCAAGAAACATGTTGATGATACCGAGAAAACAGGTGAGCTGTCGGAGAGCTTTAGGCGCAAGCTTCTTGGAACAAAGCACTATGGCCTGTCCGAGATTGATGGGGCCCACTTGAACAAGGTGGTGCGCTGGGTTCGCGTGAAAATGGCTGATGAATGGCTCCAGTACAACCGCTCAAGCAAGCGCAAGCGGCGCCAGGGCTCCGGCCCGCACGCGATAGCGGATATGCTGGACGAGAAGCCGAACTACGTGCAAAGCGTCCTGTATGATGGCAGCGTGCCCCACAAAATAATGAGCTCGAAGCCCGAGCACCTCAAGAAGTTCTTGCTTAACATCGATGACCTGGATGAGAAGGCATGGCTTTGGAAGTGGCTGAAGAAGGAGAAGAGAATATGACCGTGCACATTGCGAACAAGGAGGCCGTGGAAGCGAAGCTGTCCGCGATACGCGGGGACGGTGCTGGCGAGCTGCACGTTGTCAGTGACTTCGACCGAACGCTCACGCACGCCTACTTCGAGGACGGTGGGCACCACAGCATCATAGCATTGCTTCGTAGTGGTGATTACCTCACGCCGGACTATGCGGAGCGCGCGTGGGCGCTGTACAACAAGTATCGCCCTCTTGAAACCGACAGCAGCATCCCCCTTGCGGAGAAGCAGGAGAAGATGTCAGGGTGGTGGGAAGAGCATTTGCATTTGATGATAGAGTGTGGCATGAACAAAAGCGTTGTCGATGACATCGTGCGCCGGAGATGCATACGCTTCCGCGAAGGCACCCTGGAACTGCTGGACGTGCTTCATGAGAAAAGCATTCCCATCCTGATTTTTTCCGCCGCCATTGGTGACATGATTAGCGGGAGCCTTCGGGAAGAAGGGCGGCTTTATGGCAATGTCCACGTGATATCGAACTCGTACGAGTATGACGGTGATGGCAAGGTGCTCGGGTACGAGAACGACGTGGTGCACACGTTCAACAAGAGCGAGTCACTGCTTAAGGGCACGCCGTATGAGGAGATTTATGCGTCACGCAAGAATGTTCTCCTGCTTGGGGACACTTTGGGTGACTTGGGCATGGCGTCTGGCGAGGCCCACGACACGCTCCTGTTCGTAGGCTTCCTGAATGACAATGAGGAGAGGGAGCTCCCCAGCTTCGAAAAGGCTTACGACGTCGTCATCACGGGTGACGGGCCGATGGAATGGGTGCTCGAAGCGGTGAAGAGCGTTTAGTTCTCGGCATATGCATATTGCCTCGGCAATCTACTAACCCCTAGTAGTACTTATGTTCTGCAAACTTTCTTTGTAGTGATGCTGGGATGCCGTAGCCCGGTTATCGGGGATGGTTGAAGACCATCATGACCCACAGAGGTCTTCGCGGGTTCGAACTGCGCAATTGTTGGTTTCTAACAAACCCACGGTCCGCACGGAAATCCCGTTCCCAGCGCTGTGGGTCACCCTAAGCTTTGTTAAAAAAAAGATGGTTGAAGACCATCATGACCTACAGAGATATGTTAAAGTATGCAAGAAGTTCTTAATATCGCTTTCTGATTCGCGGCATGCCGAGGTCACCTTAACAAAAGTAAAAAAAGAAAAAGGTGCCGTAGCCCGGTCAAACGGGAACGGCTGAAAACCGTTTAGATACACGGTGGTAATTATTTC
>JAUVIW010000103.1 GCA_030592525.1 archaeon | reverse complement strand
GTAGGCGCTTTCTGCTTAGAGCGCTTGATTAAGTCATCTAGATAGCCTGGCACACGAACCACTTCCCTAGCACTAGCTAAGTGGAGGGAATTTAAATACCTTTATGAGGGAGAAGGCTTTTTATGGCGCTAGGACGCTAATTCATACGTGGAAAAGCATTGGGATAAAATCAACAAGTTTCTGGGCAAGTACCAGCTAAGGTCATGGGAACCCAATAGACTTGGTGGGGATTATGCAATAGGCGCCATAATCGACCGGCTAAAAGAACCGGATTATTTCAATGCAGTGAAGAAGCTGATTGATGACTACCCTGGTAGAAAAAAGTATTTCACCAGCGTTGGAGGCCACGGAGAGAAATCCAACCTCAGGAAAGTGCTTGAGCAGGCGCACAGCCCGGAGATGGTGCTTGCCGCGAACAAGCTCATACAGGAGTTCCCGGATAGGTCTGATGTTGATTCCTTTGTACAATTTTATCTCCACAAGCTAATGCAAAACACGCAAAGCGTGAAGAAAATGCTGGCCATCAATGAGATAATCACAGCCATCCCCAAGCCATACACGGGGAGCTTCGTGTACCGAGCGGAAAGTATCTTAGCGCAAAAGGAATGGGACATAGCAGAAGCGGAATCCATCGGAAAGCAAATCAAAAAGATGATAAGCAAGTTCCCAAACAAGCGGGACAAGGATGAATTCAGGGAAGTGCTTGAGAGCACGATACCCTACATAATCAAGTACGCGAGGGGGCTTGAAGACTTCAAGGCAGCAAACCGCAGCATAGACCTGCACTCCAAGAAAGTGGGCAAATCAGACTACATTCTCTCTGTCCTCCCTAGAATAATGGATAGGGCGAAGAGCACGGAAGAGATTGAGGAGTACGCTAAAACAGCCAACAAGCTCGCTGAGGAGCGGCCAGTAGCATTCACCCGTAAGCAGTATGCGAAGTATGTGTTCCCACGCAGCATAGGCATAGCGAAGAGCTCGAAAGAGTTCAGGGAGATAGTCAAGACAGTGAACAAGATAGCTGAAAGCCAGGGTGGCGAGAAGTCATGGAAAAGGGAGAACTTTATCTATAACTTCATCACCGGCGAGGACGAGCGCGGGGGGAAGAGATACAATGTCATCTCCAGCTGCGATGACCTGAAGGAAATCCAAGCTATGCAGAGGATAATCGCCAACTACCCTAAGCACGCGTATCTCGATAAGTTCCTTGAGGACACGGTGCCAATCATGAGGGAGATGAAGGTAAACATCGGGTTCATCGAGCGGGTCGTGAAGAACGAGCGGGAGATTCAGTTCGTGAAGAACATATGTGACTTGATGAAGTACAAGAAGGATTACGTCGAAGAGATAGCGGCAAAGGGAGTCAAGCGCAAAACAGATAAGAACACACTGTGGAGTGCGCTCTGGGAGGAGCTCAAGGCTAACAAGCAGTGGGAAGACATTGGCGGGGTCGGCGTCCCGAAAGCCGCACAGCTGAAACAGAGTAAAGAGGCTGATGACCCAGCGAAGAGGATTGCACGCAGCCGGAAACGGACAGAGGCGCTCCATAAGGAAATAAAGAAAACGTTCAGGAAGGAGTTCGGGAAAGTCGCGCAAGAGCTGACACCTCAACTCATATCCTCATACACCCATTTCAAAAAGATAGATGAGTCACGGTCATACAGGGAGAAACGCGGTTATGGTGCGGACACGACCCATGGTTTGATAGCAGCCTACCTCAAGGGAGGAAATGCAGAAGCGGAAGAATACATAAGCGGCCTAGATGCCAACAAAGAAGCGGCGCGCCCGCTTAAGGTCCCTGCATTCAAAGAGACGCTACAAAGTAAAGGTGGTGTCAATTGGGAAGCGTATAATGCGCACACAAAAGAGCTCGTAGAGAATGTCAACGCGTTCGTGAAGCACTATGACGAAGAGAAAAAAGAGGGTAAGAAGTTCGTGAAAAAGAAGGCTGCGCAGGAAGCAATCAAGGAAAATGTTGAAGTGGCAAGAAGGATTGTGAAGAACGGCGTTGGTAAGAACTCGGATCTTGAAGAAGTCAAGAAGCCGCTGTCAGAGCTGAAGCGCTTCGTGCAGAACAAAGACCTGAAAGAAGCCATCAATCGAGTTGACTCTCTCATGGCCCTGAAGACTAACGTAGGAACGGGTGACATCGAGGTAAGGCTTCACGGGCTCAAAGGCTTGGACCGACTATTTCTGGGTATGGACAGGAAGCTTGCAACACTTGGCTCGTGCCTCAGAGTCATCGACGGCGAATTCATGGAAAAAACAATCCACAATGCGACAAATAACTCCATGCCCGTGCTCACGCTTGAGAACAAAGAGGGACAGCGCTCGCGTGTGCAACTGGCATACGCTGATGATGATACAATAACCCATGTCCATATGCTGGGGAAGTACAGCACAATACACCATGAGACTGGGAGAACGTGGATACGCGCCTTAATCGCAACAGCGGCGCGAAACAAGAAAAACCTGTTCCTTCACGACCTCACGAGAGAGCAAGAAACAGCTCTCAAGAAGGTAGGTTTCGAGAAAAAAGAAATGGACGTGCCGAAGGGCAGCAACTGCTACCAAGACATAACCGGGTACCATCATGGGATGTACGCGCCGTACGAGAAGCTGAAGAAGCTGCGCAGAAGAAAGATACTCAAGTAGCCCGCGTCTCGACCTCTTCGCCTAGCTGCTTGACAAAGCCATCGAGCTTGACACCATAGTTCACGCCCTTCTTTCCGTGCCTGCGTAAGGCAATGGTGCCCGCCTCTTCCTCCTTGTCACCGATAACGATTATGTACGGGATTTTCTGGAGCTCGGCATTGCGGACCTTTGACTCGACTGTTCCAGAGGATGTGTCGAGCTCAACGCGGAAGCCGGCATCGAACAGGGTGTTGTAAACCTTTTCAGTGGCGGGGTTGTTCTTCTCGCTGAACGAGATTACCCTGGCTTGGACAGGCGCGAGCCACGGCGGCAGGTTGCCGTTGGTGTGCTCGAGGAGGACGCCGATGAAGCGCTCGAGAGCGCCGTAAACAACGCGGTGAAGCATGATGGGCCTGTGCTCCTTGCCGTCCTCGCCGACATAGGTGAGGTTGAAGCGCTCGGGCATCTGGAAGTCCAGCTGAAGGGTGGCGAGCTGCCATGGGCGACCAAGGGAGTCCTTCATGTGGAAATCAATCTTCGGGCCGTAGAAGGCGCCGTCGCCCTCGTTGATTTTGTATTTCATTCCGGTCTTCTTGAGCACGCTCTTGAGCGCGGCCTCGGCGCGGTCCCACACAGCCTTGTCACCCATCGCCTTCTTGGGGCGGGTGGAAAGCTCCATGTGGTAGTCGAACCCAAACTTCTTGTAGAACTTGTCGACCATTTCGATGACTGCGATTAGCTCCTGCTCGAGCTGTGCGTCAGTGCAGTAGATGTGTGCGTCGTCCTGCGTGAACCTGGCGACACGGAACAGGCCTGAGAGGACTCCGGAGAGTTCCATGCGGTGCACAACACCCAATTCGCACATGCGCAGGGGAAGCTCGCGGTATGAGCGCGGGCGGGAGTTGT
>JAUVIW010000014.1 GCA_030592525.1 archaeon | reverse complement strand
TTTTGCTGAAGTTAAGCGTGTCTGGACTTCAACTCTCACTTCCTTCCTACCAATAATCTCTGATGCGCTCAACCTAGAGTTTCCATTCAGTGCTACATACCTATCCCCATTTAAGGGGGCAACAGGTATGGACTCGAATAAGCCTCGCACACCTCTTGCGTCCTCTGGCATTACCCTCTCACCATGCTCCCCAATCGCTTTTTTCATTGCTTCAGCCATCCGCTGTATATACTCCCCTTTTCCCTGAGGTTTCCTTTGAAACACTATTTGGGATATGCTGACCCACTTTTCTTCATTACTCGCCATCTTAAGCCTATTGTAGCAGATTAGCCTAATATACCGCTAGGGGTATAGAATAAAGTTAGTCAGCCCCAAGGGTTTAACAGGGTTGAACTGCAAGGAGAGGCCAGGGTTCAAGCTAGGAAAGCGGCCCGGGCGCCACCCTAATCAGGGGCAGCCCGGCTCGGGCGCCACACAACCCTTTTCCTGCTAGAGCCATCTGATGATGGCTCACCTATAGAAAAGCGTTGACGGAAAACAGCATTTTAGCGCCGAAAACGGCGTTTTAAGCGCTTTTTTCTTGCAAAATAGGTATGCTTATATACCCCTTTTTTTACAAGAGAAGGGGGTATTTATACTGCTTTCTGGGGGAAGTTTGTTTGCTAGAGCCTAACGTCATTCTTAACCATTCTCTCGTGCCAAAGCACGAGATTCTAAGCAAAACCGCTACTGAGAAGCTACTCAAAGAGTACAATCTCACAAAAGACCGCATCCCCAAAATACTACCCGCAGACCCTGCAGTGCAAGCCATAGGCGCGAAGAGAGGAGACATTCTCCGCATCACACGCGACTCGCTCACAGCAGGAGAAGCAGTATACTACCGCCTAGTAGCATAATAGCACCCCATGTGCGGGGTGTCGCTTATACAATCCCCTAAGGAGGGATCGCCTATGTCTAATTGGGAAGTAGCCGAATCATTCCTCAAAGAGAACTCTCTCGTCAAGCAGCACCTTGACTCATACAACAATTTTGTCGAGAACAAAGTGCAGAACATCATGATCGAGCAAGGCGCGTTCGAGTCGCACCAAGAAGGAGTCCAGATTAAGCTGGGCAAAGTGCGCATCGAAAAGCCACGCATCCTCGAAGCTGACGGATCCAAGAGAAAGATAATGCCGATGGAAGCAAGGCTCAGGAATCGCTCTTATGTCGCACAGATTTTTGTTGAAATGACACTCGTGCAAAACGGCGTCGAAAAAGAAACCGAAGTAATCTACATCGGTGAAATGCCAGTCATGGTGCACAGCAAGTTCTGCTACCTCAGCGAGATGAGCGACGACGAGATTGCACAGGCCGGCGAAGACACCATTGACAAAGGCGGGTACTTCATTATCAACGGCAGCGAGCGCGTGCTCGTCGCGATTGAGGACCTCGCGCCCAACAGGACGATTGTCTCCAGGGAAAAGCGCTCCGGCAAAGAAGTGGTTGTCGTGCGCATCTTCAGCGTCGAGTCAGGATTCCGCGCCAAAATAGGTGTGGAACGCAAGGAAGACGGCATATTCTACGTCGCATTCCCAGCATCACCAAAAAACCTTAACATCATACCCGTGCTCAAGGCACTAGGCCTGAGCAGCGATGACGAGCTCTTCAACGCATTCCACGAAAAGCCAGAGATAATCAACGATATCTTACTGAACATGGAGGCAGTGGACTGCAAGACACAAGACGAGTCAGTTGACTACATCGGAAAAAGAGTTGCCGCAGGGCAGCCGGAAGAGTACAGGAAGCTAAGGGCACTACAGATACTGGACAACTACCTGCTCCCGCACATCGGGAAGAGCGAGGACTCACGGCTCAGAAAGGCTTATTTCCTCTGCAGGATGATTGAAAAGGCAACGAATGTTGCGAGTGGAACGCGCGAAGAGGATGACAAGGACCACTACGCAAACAAGAGAATCAAATTGTCAGGCATGCTCATGGAAGAGCTGTTCAGGTACGGGCTATCATACTTTGTCAAGGACGTTAACTACCAGATTGACCGCGTGTTCGCACGCGGAAAAAAGCTGCAGCTACGCACACTAATCAGGCCGGACGCAATGACCGACAGGATAAGGTATGCAATGGCAACAGGCAACTGGGTTGGCGGGAGGACAGGCATCTCCCAGCTATTGGACCGCATTACTTACATGAGCGCACTCTCACACCTGAGGCGCGTTATTTCACCGCTCTCCAAGGTGCACCCGCACTTCGAGGCAAGGGACCTTCACCCAACGCACTGGGGCAAGATCTGCCCGAACGAGACACCTGAAGGGCAGTCCTGTGGGCTCGTGAAAAACTTCGCGATAGGCACAATCGTGACCTCCGGCACGCCGGAAGAAGAAGTGAGCAACCAGCTCAACAAGCTAGGAGTAATCTTCGGGAAGTGATTATCATGGTCGAGTCAAGCATTTACCTCAACGGAAAGCTCATCGGGTTCCACTCAAAGCCCAAGGGCCTCGTGGAAAACATACGCACAAAAAGGCGCAGCGGCGAGATGCCCGCAGAGCTCAATGTGGCGTACTACGAGGACTTGGATGAAGTGTACATTAACACTGATGCGGGCAGGGCGAGGAGGCCCGTAGTAATTGTCGAGAACGGGAAGCCCAAGCTCACACCAAAGCACATCAGCGACCTCAAATCAGGAAAGATGAGCTGGGACGAGCTCATCCAGCAAGGGGTAGTCGAGTTTCTGGACGCAGAAGAAGAGGAAAACGCATTCATCGCGATTGACGAGCAATCGCTAACACCGGAGCACACGCACATGGAAGCACACCCATCACTCATACTCGGTGTGGTCACGTCTGTTTCACCGTTCCCGAACCACAACTCAGCACCACGCATCACAATGGCGAGCGCGATGCTCAAGCAAGCGCTTGGCGTGTACCAGAGTAATTTTAATGTTAGGATGGACACGCAAAGCCACATCATGCACTACACACAGAAGCCAATAAGCGTCACCAACCACGCGAAGATTATCGGCGTCACCCGCAGGCCGGCAGGACAGAACCTCGTGGTCGCCATCATGCCCTACTACGGGTACAACATGGAAGACGCAATCATACTCAACAAGGCATCCATAGAGAGAGGTGTCGGGCAGACCACTTTCTTCCGCACGTACTCTGCCGAAGAGCGCAGGTACCCCGGCGGGCAGAAGGACAGGTTTGAGTACCCCAATGCAGAAATACAGGGCTTCCGCGGAGAGGACGCATACAAGTTCCTCGGAGAAGACGGAATCATCGTTCCGGAAGTCGTTGTGAAAGGGGGAGACGTCATTATCGGAAAGACATCGCCACCCCGGTTCCTTGAGGAAGTCGGCGAGCTCTCCATGATAGAGGAGAAGCGCCGCGAGAACTCGGTCACACTAAGGCGTGGGGAACATGGAACAATTGACAGGGTCATGCTCACCGAAGCGACAACAGGCAACAAGCTCGTGAAAGTCAAGGTGCGCTCACAAAGCGTACCCGAAGTTGGGGACAAGTTCGCAACACGCCACGGGCAAAAAGGTGTTGTCGGAATGATTGTGCCACAGCACGACATGCCGTTTACGGCGGATGGTGTTGTGCCGGACATCATCATGAACCCGCACGCAGTGCCATCACGTATGACCGTGGGCCACGTGCTCGAAATCATCGGCGGAAAAGCAGCATCCATGACAGGTGGCGACGTAAACGCCACAGCGTTCGAGCCAGTCACATACGAGCATATGAAGGAAGTGCTCAAGGAATACGGCTTCAGGCCAAGTGGCAAGGAAGTCATGTACAACGGCGTTACAGGCGAGCGCATGGAAGCAGAGATATTCATTGGGGTGACATACTACCAGAAGCTGAAGCACCTGGTCGCAAACAAGATACACGCGCGTTCGCGCGGGCCAGTGCAGATTCTCACCAGGCAGCCCACCGAAGGAAGGGCCCGCGAAGGTGGCCTCAGGTTCGGAGAAATGGAAAGGGATACACTGATTGGGCACGGCGCATCCATGCTGCTGCTCGAACGGCTGCTCAAGGAATCGGACGCGGTTGTCGAACTCGTATGCGGCAAGTGCGGCACCATAGCCGTCGACGACCAAATCAGGAAAAAGCAGTACTGCCCCGTGTGCGAGAGTACGGACGTGTGGCCCGTTGAAATGAGCTACGCATTCAAGCTGTTGCTCAACGAGATGAAGGCGCTCAACATTGAGCCAAAGATTGTCCTGGAGGACAAGGCGTGAGGTGATTAAGAATGGTTGTCATACAGAAAAAAATTAAAAAGATTGACTTCGGAATCCTCCCGCCGGACACAGTCCGCAAAATGAGCCAAATAAGGATTGTTACACCCGACACTTATGATGAGGACGGATACCCCATTGAGGGCGGCCTCATGGACCTGCACCTAGGAGTTATTGACCCAGGGCTGAGGTGCAAGAGCTGCGGAAACCGGATGGTCTCGTGCCCAGGGCACTTCGGGCACATAGAGCTCGTCAGGCCCGTGATTCACGTGGGCTACGTGAAAATGGTCTACACATTGCTCAAGGCAACGTGCAAGTCTTGTGGAAGGATACTCGTGCCACAGGAAGAAATTGAGAAGTACAAGGAGCTGCTCGCACGCGATACTGAAGGGGAAACAGAGGAAGACGAGCTGCTGGACATTATCGCAAGCACCAAGAAAGTAAGCGAATGCCCGCACTGCAAAGCCCAGCAAGCCACAGTCAAAATCGTCAAGCCGACCACGTTCTACGAGGACGAGCAGAGGCTGCTGCCAAGCGATATCCGCAGGCGCATGGAACTCATCCCCAACGAGGACCTGATAGTGCTTAGCATTAACTCAGCGCGCGCCAGGCCGGAATGGGGAGTGCTTACAGTGCTCGGCGTGCCGCCGGTTACAACAAGGCCCAGCATCACTTTGGAAACGGGTGAGAGGAGCGAAGACGACCTCACACACAAGCTCGTGGACATACTGAGAATTAACCAGAGGCTAAGGGACAACATCTCTGCGGGAGCGCCGCAGCTGATTATCGAGGACCTCTGGGACTTGCTGCAGTACCACGTTACCACTTACTTCAATAATGAAGTCTCGGGCATACCGCCTGCGAGGCACAGGTCAGGAAGGCCGCTGAAGACACTGGCCCAAAGGCTAAAGGGCAAAGAAGGAAGGTTCAGGTACAACCTGTCCGGAAAGCGCGTTAACTTCAGCGCACGCACGGTAGTTTCGCCTGACCCCAATCTGTCGCTCAACGAGGTTGGCGTTCCAAAGAAGATTGCAGAAGAGCTCACGATTCCCGAGCAGGTCACTGAATGGAACATAGACCACCTCAAAAAATACATCGAGAGCGAGGAATACCCCAAGGCAAACTATGTGATTAGGCCCGACGGGAGAAGGAAGAAGATTGGCGAGCTCAACCGCGAGGATGTTATTGAGGAATTGGAGCCAGGGTACCTAGTGGAAAGGCAGCTAAAAGACGGGGATATCGTCCTGTTCAACAGGCAGCCGTCACTCCACAGGGTCTCAATGATGGCACACCGGGTGAGAGTGCTGCCGGGAAGGACGTTTAGGCTGCACCCCGTTGTATGCAAGCCGTACAACGCAGACTTCGACGGTGACGAAATGAACATGCACGTGCCACAGACCGAAGAGGCGCGCGCAGAAGCGTTAAGCCTCATGCTAGTGCAAGACCAAATCATCTCGCCAAGGTTCGGGGCGCCAATCATCATCGGTGACCAGGACTTTGTTAGTGGCGGGTACCTGATGACCAAGAGCGGGGTATCATTCTCACGCAGATTGGCCGAGAGAATACTCGTCAAGAGCGGGATTACAAAAATGCCCAAGCCGGACGTCGAAAAGGACAGGTTCTCAGGAAAGCTGCTGTTCTCCATGTCGCTGCCGACGCAGCTCAACATGGACTACAAGAACAGGCTTTGCAAGGACTGCGACAAGTGCCTGAAAGCAAAGTGCCCGTACGATGCGTACGTGCGCATAAGAAAGGGCAAGCTTTTGACCGGTGTTATTGACAAAGTTTCGTACCAGGGCATCCTCTTGGACACAATCTTCCGCGAATACGGCTCGGACGCCGCGAGAGAGTTCCTTGACGGGAGCACGCAAATGGTTCTCGTCGCACTCATGGACCAAGGCTTCACAGCAAGCGTTGAAGACTCAGACATCAGTGACGAGGCAAAAAAGAAGATTCAGGACCTCATCGCCGACGCGGAAAGGGACGTCAACCTGCTCATCAAGATGCAGCATGACGGCGAGCTCAAGCGCATCCCCGGCAAGTCACTCAAGGAAACCCTTGAAGACAATATCATGGCAATACTAGGCAAGGCCCGTGCCGACTCAGGCAACATAGCGGCCGAAAGCCTCGGCAACGACAACTCGGCCATGGTAATGAGCCGCGTTGGAGCCAGAGGCGGAATACTCAACGTCACGCAAATGGCCGCGTGTGTCGGGCAACAGGCAGTTCGCGGTGGCCGTGTACTGCGTGGATACCGCAACAAGTCCCTGCCCCACTTCAAGGAAGGCGACGTAGGCATTGACTCCAGAGGATTCGTGCGCAGCTCCTTCATGAAGGGGCTCACGCCGATTGAATACTTCTTCCACGCAATGGGTGGAAGGGAAGGCCTTGTTGACAAGGGTATCAGGACAGCCAAGTCAGGGTACCTGCAAAGAAGGCTAATCAACGCCCTCCAAGACCTTGTTCTCAGGGGCGATGGCACTGTCAGGGACGCCACGGACACCATTGTGCAATTCCAGTACGGAGAGGACGGAATCGACCCGCAGAAGTGCTATGGCAACGACGCCGTACAGTTCAAGAAAGAGACCATATACTACGATGAGGTCGAGCGCGACAATGTAGAGGATGTTAGGGAGGAAGGTGAGGAATATGAGTGATTCCCTTGAAAAGTACGTTGGCAAGCTGCCGATGGCCATAATGAAAAAACTGCGCGAAGAGACGAAAGATTTAAAAGCTGCGGAAGCCAGAAAAGTCGCAGATAACGTTCTAGAGCAATTCCTCAAGAACCAAGCAGAGCCTGGGGAGGCGGTGGGCATTATAGCTGCTCAGTCCATCGGAGAACCCGGCACTCAGATGACGATGAGGACATTCCACTACGCGGGTGTCGCCGAATTGGCGGTTCCGCAGGGTTTGCCCCGACTCATCGAGATTGTCGATCTCCGGCGTGAGCCAAAGATGCCCATTATGGAGATACACCTCCAGGACGACATCAAGTCGGACGAGGACAAGGTGATTTCCTTCGCCGAAAACATGGAGAACGTTGACATGAAGGAGCTCGCAAGCATTGAGGAGGACTTCGTAAACAAGAGGATTATCGTGGTGTTCAACGAAAAATCGCTGAACGAGCACGGAATAAGCTTGGACGACGCAGTCAAGAAAACGGAGAAAGAGGTCCGCCGAAAGGCAAAGAACAAGGAAGGCAACCAGATGATGTTCGAGCCGGGGTTCAGTACCCTACGCTCGCTGCGCAGGTTCGCTGCGCGCCTGAACAAAATAAAGCTGTGCGGCATCGACGGCATACACAAGGCTGTTGTGCTGCCCGAAGAAGACGGGTCGGGATGGTTCATCAAGACAGAAGGAACGAACCTCAAGGCCGTGCTCGAGCGCGAGGGTGTGCTGCCCAGCAGTGTGCAAAGCAACAACATCCGTGAAATCGAAGAGGTGCTCGGGATCGAGGCTGCAAGAAACGCCATCATAAGGGAAGCGAAAATGGTTTTGGACGACCAGGGGCTGAAAGTCAACCCCCGGCACGTCATGCTCGTAGCAGACGTCATGACGTACAACGGCAAGACCCAATCGATTGGCAGGCAAGGTGTCTCCGGAGCGAAGACCAGCGTGTTCGCACGTGCGGCTTTCGAAGAGACCGTGAAGCACCTCCACAACGCGAGCATACAAGGAACAAAAGACGAGCTCAAGGGCATAACCGAGAATATCATTGTCGGGCAGCCCATTCCTGTTGGAACAGGGCTCGTTAAGTTGGGCATGAAGTGATGCCATATGGAAGATATAGAAATAATAAAGAAAATCGTTGAGACCGGTGAAGTGAGCTTTGGCTCCCGCAGCGTAAGCAAGAAAGGGAACAAGGCAAAGCTAATCATAATCTCCGAAAACTGCCCACAAACAGCCAGGGATGCAGCGGAGAAGACAGCAAGGCCGGTATACACTTACAATGGCACGAGCCTGGCGCTAGGGGAGCTTTGTGGAAAGCCTTTCCCGGTTGCAGCCATGGCCGTGATAAGCCCAGGGCAAGCGAGCATAACAGCGCTTCTCAAGGAGGCACAAAAGTGAAGCTCGGCATGGATGAGATAGGGTACATCACGCTCATAGAGCAGCTCACGAAAGCACAGGTAAAAGACTGTATCGTGGGGGATGACGAACTCGTGCTCATCATAAAAGAGGGGGACATGGGCCTCGCCATAGGGCGCAACGGCGAGCACATCACCAAAGTCCGGGAAAAAATCGGGAAAAAGATTTCCGCAATAGAGTTCTCGGAGGACCCCAAGAAGTTCATAAAGAATTTGTTTGCGCCAGCATCAGTTGAGGACGTGGAAGTCATCGATGATGTCGCACACGTCAAGTCAAAGGACGCGAAGCGCCTCATGGGCAGGAGCGGGTCACGCCTCGAGCGTGCGAAGACCCTTGTCGCAAGGCACTTCAACATAAAAGACATAATCATTGAGTGAGGGATTTAATATGCCAGGACAATTTGCTGCCGGAAAACTGAAAAAAGACCGGCAAAAGACTCGCTGGAAGTCAACGGACTACAAGCGGAAGAAGCTTAATCTGCGCAAGAAGCACGACCCCCTAGGGGGAGCGCCGCAGGCCAAAGGGATAGTTGTACAAAAGGTTGCTCTGGAAGCAAAGCAGCCGAACTCAGGCCTCCGCAAGTGCGTTAGGGTGCAGCTTATCAAGAACGGCAAGAAAATAACCGCTTTCGCCGTAGGCGACAAGGCAATCAACTTCATTGAGGAGCACGACGAAGTAATGGTCGAGAAGCTCCGCTCGTCAAAGCGCGGAACACTGGGCGATTTGCCAAGCGTCCGCTGGAAAGTCATCAAGGTTAATGGCGTGCCACTCCAGGAAATGAGGAAGGGCAAGAAGGAGAAGTCAATCAGGTGATTCAAAATGGTGGAAGGAATAATGATTTTCGACAAATGGGAAACAGGCGACGTCGTCGTCTCAGACCCCGGGCTGATTAACTACATCAACCTACAGGGCACCCTCACCATGCACAGCCACGGAAGGCAGGCAAAGAAGCAGTTCGGAAAAAGTGACCTGAACATCACCGAAAGGATGGTCAACAACATAATGCGGTCCGGCTCAGGCAAGAAGGTCGGCGGAAAGCTGCTCAGGGACAGGTTCGGATGCGGCAAGAAAAGCGCCGCCCTGGCCACGGTCCAGACTGCTTTTGACCTAATCGCGCAGAAGACCAAGGAAAACCCGCTGCAGGTGCTCGTCCGCGCAATAGAGAACGCGGCACCCCGCGAAGAGACCACAAGAGTCAAGTTCGGGGGGATTACCCGGCACATAGCCGTTGACATCGCGCCACAGAGGCGCATAGACTTCGCACTCAGAAACATTGCAATCTCAGCGCTAGGAAAGTCATTCAAGACAACCAAGTCCCGCGCACAAGTGCTCGCCGACGAGATACTCGCGGCAGCAAGCAATGACACTAATGCCATGAGCATTAGCAAGAAAATTGAAGTGGAACGCGTAGCAAAGGGAGCAAGATAAGATGGGCCGAAGAGAAGAGATGGTGGACAGAGCCAAAGTATTGATGAGTGACCTAGAGCACATCAGGAACATAGGGGTTGTAGCTCACATTGATCACGGAAAGACAACGCTAAACGACAACTTCATCGCAGGAGCGGGAATGCTCAGCGAAGAGCTCGCAGGCAAGGCCTGTGTGCTGGACTTCCACGATGACGAGCAGCAGAGGGGCATCACCATCAACGCGGCTAACATATCCATTGTGCAGGAATACAAGGACAAGGATTACCTGATTAACATTATCGACACTCCGGGGCACGTGGACTTCTCCGGTGACGTGACACGCGCAATGCGCGCCGTCGACGGCGCCGTTGTCGTCGTGTGCGCTGTCGAGGGCTCCATGCCGCAGACAGAGACAGTGCTGCGCCAGGCGCTCAGGGAAAAAGTCAAGCCGATACTCTTCATCAACAAGGTCGACCGATTGATTAACGAGCTGCAGGTTACTCCAGAGGAAATGCAGAAGAGATTCGTCAAAATCATCTCCAAGTTCAACGAGTCTGTCCGCAAGATGGCGCCGAAGGAGCTCAAGAAAGAGTGGCAGGTAAAGCCAGAGGACGGAAGCGTCGGCTTCGGGTCAGCGTACAACAACTGGGCCATCAGCGTGCCATTCATGCAGAAGGCAGGCATATCATTCAAGGACATTTACGACCACTGCGTCGAAGGAAAGCAGAAAGAGCTGTCAAAGAAAATACCACTCAACAATGTGCTGCTTGAGATGGTCGTGCAGCACCTGCCAAACCCGAAGGATGCACAGAAATACAGGATCCCGACCATCTGGAAGGGAGACAAGGAAAGCGATATAGCAAAGAGCATGCTTAGCTGCGGTAGCGACGGGGAAACCGCACTAATGGTGACGAACGTCACCATTGACCCGCACGCAGGAGACGTCAGCACAGCACGCGTGTTCGCAGGCAAAATCAGCCGCGGAATGAAGCTAAAGCTGTCCAACGCAAAGAGAGAGAACACCATACAGCAAGTGGGCATTTACATGGGCGCGGAGCGCATCAATGTAGAGGATGTTCCTGCGGGGAACATTGTCGCAATCACGGGCCTTAGGGACGCATACGCGGGTGAGACCGCAGCCACTGTCGAAATGGACCCGTTCGAGGAGATGAAGCACTTCTCCGAGCCGGTTATCACGAAGAGCATTGAGGCAAAGAACACATCAGACCTGCCGAAGCTCGTTGAAGTACTCAGGCAAGTGGCAAAAGAGGACCCCATGATAAGGATTGAGATTAACGAGGAAACCGGAGAGCACCTTATCTCTGGAATGGGTGAATTGCACCTTGAGGTTATCGAGAACAGAATCAAGACCGAGAGGAAGCTCGAGGTCGAAACATCGCCACCCATCATAGTATACAGGGAAACGGCTTTCAGCGAGTCACCCACGATTGAAGGAAAGTCGCCGAACAGGCACAACCGGTTCTACGTGGTTATCGCACCACTCGAAGACAATGTCTACAAGGCAATCGAGGACGGCGAGATTGCGGAGAAGGAAGCGAAGGACTCCAAGGCACTGGGCAAGAAGCTCGCCTTAATGGGAATGGACTCCACCGAATGCAAAAAGCCATGGGTGATTTACAACAAGAACATGTTCTTCGACTGCACCAAAGGAATCCAGAACCTGAACGAGACCAAGGACCTGCTGATACAGGGCTTCAAGGAAGCCATGGACAAGGGCCCGCTCGCACAGGAAAAGATAACCAAGGTAAAAGTCCTGCTAAAGGACGCGAAGCTCCACGAAGACGCGGTGCACCGCGGGCCAAGCCAAACACTGCCCGCAATCAGGAAACCAATCTGGGCAGGCCTCATGGAAGCAAAGGCATCGCTCCTAGAGCCAGTGCAGAAGGTGTTCATCACCGTGCCAACAGAGCAAATGGGCTCGGTCACCAAGGACCTCCAAAGCAGGAGAGGAATGATTGTCAACATGGAGCAGGACGACGAGAATATCATGATTATCGGTAAGGCGCCGATAGCAGAGATGTTCGGGTTCGCCGGCGACATACGGTCCGCAACGCAGGGCAAAGCCCTTTGGAGCACGGAGTACGCAGGGTACGAGAGATTGCCCACTGAGCTCCAGCCCAGGATAGTCAAGCAGATAAGGGAAAGGAAGGGATTGAAGGCAGAACCACCCGCTGCGACGGACTATATAGAGTAACGTTAATAAACCGCAGTATTGCAAAATAACGCGGAATCACCAGGAGTGAGTAATATGGCAGAAAAACCACACATCAATCTGGTGTTCATCGGCCACGTCGACCACGGAAAGTCGACCCTAGTTGGTAGGGTCCTCTACAACACTGGCGCCGTAGACGAGAACACTATGAGGAAACTGAAGGAAGAGGCTGAGAAACTCGGGAAGGCTACTTTTGAGTTCGCTTTCGTGATGGACAACCTCAAAGAAGAACGTGAACGCGGTGTTACGATCGACTTGGCGCACAAAGAGTTCAAAACCAACAAGTACTACTTTACAATCATTGACGCGCCGGGCCACAGGGACTTCGTTAAGAACATGATCACGGGCGCTTCGCAGGCAGACGCTGCGGTGCTAGTGGTCGATGTCAATGACGGTGTCCAGCCGCAGACAAAGGAACACGCGTTCCTTGCAAGGACTCTAGGTATCAAGCAGCTCGTTATCGCCATCAACAAGATGGACGCAGCGGACTTCAGCGAAGCTAAGTACAAAGAGGCCAAGGGGCAGGTCGAAACCCTGCTCAAGACCATCGGGTACGATGTCAGCAAGATCCCGTTCGTTCCGACATCAGCTTATGCTGACGCGAACGTGACAACCAAGAGCGACAAGACCCCGTGGTACAAAGGCCCTGTCTTAGTTGATGCCTTGAATGATTTGTCAGTCCCCGAGAAGCCAACCGGCAAGCCACTCAGGCTGCCTGTGCAGGACGTCTATACCATCACTGGTATCGGCACCGTGCCTGTAGGCAGAGTGGAGACTGGTGTGCTCAAGGTCGGGCAGAGCGTCGTCGTCTCGCCAAGCGGGATGAAGGGCGAAGTCAAGACAATTGAGATGCACCACCAGATGATGCAGGAAGCAGGTCCGGGTGACAACGTAGGCTTCAACGTCCGTGGTCTTGGAAAGAAGGACGTTAGGCGCGGTGACGTTATCGGCGACGCGGCCTCCCCGCCAACAGTGGCGAAGGAGTTCGAGGCGCAGATTGTCGTTCTGCAGCACCCCAGTGCGCTCACAGCGGGCTACACCCCTGTGTTCCACTGCCACACAGCGCAGACAGCGTGCACCATTACCGAGCTCGTAAAGAAGCTCGACCCGAAGACAGGCGGAGTTCTCGAGGAGAACCCCAAGTTCCTGAAGACTGGCGATGTGGCCATCGTAAAGGTTGTACCGACGAGGCCCCTGTGCGTTGAATCCGCCAAAGAGTTCCCTGAACTCGGCAGGTTCGCAGTACGCGACATGGGCATGACCGTTGCCGCAGGCATGGTCTTATCGGTTACACCCAAGTAGAATTAGGGAAAGGGGCCTTCGGGCCCCCAACCCATCAGATTTATTTTTTTGGTGAAACACAATGCAAGTTGCCACAGTAAAATTGACAGGACCAGACTTTAAGAAATTAGACAGCGTTTGCAGCCAGATAAAGGATATCTGTAAGCAGACGGGTGCCAAGGTTAGCGGGCCGATTCCGCTGCCAACAAAGAAATTGAAGGTACCCGTACGCAAAAGCCCGTGCGGCGACGGCTCCGAAACATGGGAGACGTGGCAGATGCGGATACATAAGCGCTTGCTCAACATTGAGACGGACGAGCGCACGTTGCGCCAGGTCATGCGCGTCAGAGTGCCGGACCAGGTCCACATCGAGATTGAGCTCAAGGAGTAGGGCCCGCAAACGCCCAACAGGAATGCCTCCGAGGCATTCTGTTGAAGGTCTAACGTAGTTCTAAACAAAACGCTTTTAACGCAGGTTAGTGCTAACTCAATCATACCTCAAAGTTCGGGGGGTGTGGCTTCCCAGGGTATTACCGTCATCCCAAAAAGATAACGGTAATAGCCAGGGGGGCAGAGCCCCCATAAAAGACGCTGTGCGGAGGTAGCAAAGCCCGGTTCAATGCGCCGGCCTTGAG
>JAUVIW010000087.1 GCA_030592525.1 archaeon | reverse complement strand
CCTCTATCGGCTGCTCTTCATAAGTGTATGGCTTAATATCGACTTTCAGCCCCTCTTCCGCATAGAACCCCTTTTCTTGGGCCATGTATACGCCTGCGAACTGCGCCTGGTGCACCCACTTGAGCGTCACCGACACTTCCTCTAGCTCCACTGGCTCGGCAGGTGCCTGCATAAAGTAGTAGCCGCCAGCCAGGACCGCAATAACAATGATTGCTCCGAGTATAACCCACATAGTTCTCATGTTCTCACCTTTTTTCATTTACTCACCACCATTATCTGTAGTTTTGGCTCTATTTTGAATTCCACCCAATTTCGGGGATGGGGCATCCCGCTCATTCTTGTGACTCGAATCTCTCTTTTGCCATTGGCTCTCATCTCGACAACGCCGTCAAAAATGTAGTTAATCGTGTTGTTGATTTTCTCGTCGTGAAGCCCGAATTCCAGTGACATCAGGCCGCTAGTCCTGTTTTTTCTCAGGATGCCTTGCAGCAGCTGGAGAAATTTGTATACTTGCTTTGGGTCAGAGTAGAGCACGAGGTCGGTTATTGAGTCCAGCACAATGGCATCGATTTTGCCTTGGCTCATTCGCTTTATTTGCCGCGTTAGCTCGTTAAGGTCCTCTATTGACTTCATTACAGTGGTGTTCTCAGCCGATGGGGGGTTCTCGCCTGGCTGGCGCCACGAAAAGCAGTCAATGAACGCGCAGTGGCCGGGCTCGCATTTGGTGCCGGCTTTCCCCAGTGCCCTCTCAAACTCATCGAAAGGGTAAGCTGTTGAGATGTAGAGCAGCTTCCCCCCTGACTTAATGGTCTCCACAGCGAAACTGTTGCACAGCGTTGTTTTCCCTGTGCCCGGAGGGGCGAGTAAAAGGAGTGCCTTGCCTTCAGGTACGCCCCCGCCCAGAATCTTGTCTAGGCCGGCCATTCCCGTTTTTTGGCTTGGCATTAAGTGAAAAAGGCATTTGATGCTTATAATACTTACTTTAATGTTTAAACGCCACGCTGCGGGGTTTAAACGCTATTTCTTGTATTCCTTTTCGAGAACCCGCCGGCTTTCCCTTGCCTTTTTCGGGTAGTCACTTCTTTTTATAGGCTGCTCGCCGGTGCCGCACTGCGAGGACATGGAGCTCTCTTTTTTCCTTGTCCATATCAATGAAAAGCCTATAGTCTCCCGCGCGGGCGCGGTAGCCACCTTCTGTTGTTATCTTCTCGAGGTAGTCATAAGGCGCTGCCGCCACTTCTAGCATTCTTTGGAATATCCGTTTCGAGAGTTGCTTATCAAGCTTTGCCATTGCCTTATCGGCGCGCGGCGACCAAACCAAGGAGTGGCTCATGCAGAGATACCCAACTTTTTCATCAGCTGTTCAGTTGTCATACCTTTGCCTGCCCTTATTTCCTTTCGGGCCTCAGCAATCTCCTCAATGAGGTCGTCCCGCAGCTCCTTGTTTTCGGAAACCGCTTCGTATACATCAACAAGCTTTTCGATGACATCATTGTATGTCTCGCGAGGATATTCCTTTATTGACTCTAACTCTTTTTTGGTGGTGTCTGACACCTGAATAGTCGTAGCCATTATAATCACCTATAATACATTATAGTATGTTATAACAGGTATATAAGCCTTACTTTTTGTACTCTTTCTCAAGCACGCGGCGGATTTCCTTTGCTTTCTTCGGGCCCATTTTCGGCACTTCTCTAAGCTCCTTTTCAGAGGCGGAGAACACCTTTTCCACATTGCCAAAGTGTTTGAGCAAGTCCTTTGACATCAATGCACCGACACTCGGCAGCCCGCCGACAAGAAACTCCATTTGGTCATTGTCAGTCATCGCGCGCTTGTCGCCGCGCAATCGCACGGAGCGCTTCTTGTCGAGCTGCTCTCTTTTGGCGAGCACGACCAAGAGGCCGGCAGTGTCCTCGACATCCTTGGTCCAAAGGATGGGAATGCCGTAGTCAATCGCGAGCGCCCCAAGCGCCCCTCTTATGGCGTTCTGGTGAACATTGCGAACAGTGTAAAGGTCATCGCCCTCTATCACGATAATGGGGTTGCGGAAATTGCTCTTGAGCTCCTGTGCCTGCTGGAACAATCGGCCGTCGATGATGCTCTGGACAAAGTCCGATGTCGACTTGCGCTCGACAACCGTGCGGTCGCTTAGCAGGTAGTCGCCGACAGGCAGCTGCATCGGCTTCGTGTGCACGTCCGCGTTCATCAGCTCACGGGTAATGCCGGAGGCGTGCTCGCGGTGGTCAATGTAAATAGTGGCCTTGTCGCTTTTTTCGTCATACTGTGATAATGTCTTCTGCGTTTCAGGCCGAAGGCCTTCCTTGCTCATTTCATCGAGCACTTCGTGCATCGTGCTCTCCTTCTTTTTTGCGGACCAGTAGTAAGCCTCGTCCATGGTGTTCTTCGCCATTAGCACGAACACCTTGCCGTCCGAGTGCCGCCCCGTCCTTCCGGCGCGCTGTATCTTCCGTATCTCTGATGGCACTGGCTCGTAGAACACCACGAAGTCAACAGACGGAATGTCCAGGCCTTCCTCACCGACGCTCGTTGCGACGAGCACGCGGAACTCGCGGTCACGGAAGCGCTGCAGCATTTCCAGCTGCTCCTTCTGCCTCATGCCTTTGGTGCCTTCCTTTGTGCTCTGCCCCACGAACATGCGTGCGCTGATGTCGTTCTGCAGCAAGTAGCCCATCACGTGCTTCGCGCTCGTGCGGTAGTGCGTGAACACAATTGCGTTGCCCCCGTTCGCCTGCATGATGTCCAGGAGCTTGGGCAGCTTTGGGTGGACGGCTTCCTGCTCGACCAATTCGTTAGCCAGGTGAATCGCCTTCCTTATCTTGAGGTGCGCGGTGATGCGCTTGCTTGCTTTCGTGTCCTCCTTTGCCAGCTTCTCGAAGTACTCGGCCAATTGCTCGATGCCCTGCGACTGCAGCAGGTTGTAAGCGTGATGCATTTTCATCAGGCCTGCGGTTTCGCTGATGCCCTGGTAAGCCTGGGGGTTCTTTCCCTTGATCCTGAGCAAGTAGCTTTGCAAGGTGAGTATGTTGCGGCGGTTGTACCACCTGATGCTCGTGTTCTTCGCGAAGCCCATTGCCTTCAGCCGGCCGAGGCTTTCCTCCATCACTTTTTGGATGAGGTCGCGTATCTCCAGGTACTCTAATGGCAGGTCAACAGGGACCCACGTCCATTCCTTTGCATGGACGTAAGGGGCGACATCGTCGTCCTCCTCTTTCTTGACTTCGATGTTGTGGATGTGCAGGTTCTGGCATATCTCCTGTATCTTCTCCCTTGTCCCTCCCGGAGAGGCGGTTAACCCAAGGATAATGCCGTCGCTCTTGCGCGTGAACTGGTCTGCTATGAACACGTATGCGTAGTCGCCGACAGCGCGGTGCGCCTCGTCGACAACGAGCAAGCCAACGTCCTCCAACTTGATTTGGTGCGCGAATATCGTGCTCTGGATGGTCTGAGGCGTGGCGAATATGACGTCGCTTTCGCGCCACAGTCGCCCGCGGTCCTCGGGCTTTGTTTCGCCCGTGAACACCGCCAGCCTGTCAATGGTGGTCAGGTCCTTGAACGTCTGCTCGTGCTGGTTTGTCAGCGGCTTGGTGGGCGCGAGGAAAAGCACTTTCTTGCCGTTTTTCTTGAGCAGGAATGCCGACACGATGATGGCGATCGGGGTTTTTCCAAGGGCTGTCGGCGCGACGACGAGTGTATTGCCTTTCTCTATCACGCGGCTCGCCACGAGCTCCTGGTACAATCTGGCTTCTATTCTGTCCTTTTTCAGCAGTGGGTGCTCAAGGTACTTCACGTGCATATTAACGCTGGCGAGCTTTAAATACCGTCCAGCTAGGGCTTGCCGAGGAAGTGTTTTATACATCTTTGGCCTTAACCGAATCATGGTCGTTTGCGAGGTTTGTGGCACTAAGACGCATAGCGCGCGCAAGGTTTCCTTGGACGGCGCCATCCTCACCGTGTGCGAGAAGTGCTCGAGCATGGGCACTGACCTTGGTGGCTACGGCACCGTGCGAACGCGCCGCCCGAGGTACAGGCGCGAGGAGACTGAGATGGGCCTGGTTGACGGCTATGAAAAGGCAATCCAGCGGGAGCGCACTGCACGCAACTGGAAGCAGGAAGAGCTCGCGCGAAAAATCAATGAGCCAGAGTCACTTGTCAACAAAATCGAGAGCGGCAAGATAACTCCGTCGGAAAAGGTCTCACGCAAGCTCGAAAAGATTCTTGGCGTCTCGATTCTCGAGCGCGTGGAGCGCACCGCCGTTGAGTTCGACAGAAGCAAGGGCAAGGCTGTCACTCTGGGCGATGTTGTTACAATCCGGAAGCGCAAGTGACTTCTAATTCAGGATG
>JAUVIW010000037.1 GCA_030592525.1 archaeon | reverse complement strand
TGGGCGTGTAGCTTAGTCTGGTCAGAGCGCCGGTCTTATATGGCCGCGCACTGGAACACCCGGTAGTGGCCGGGGATAACCGGAGGTCCCGAGTTCAAATCTCGGCACGCCCACCAAACGTTCAAAAAAGGTGAAAAATATCATGGCAGCGAAAAAGAAGACAACAAAGCGCAAGGCCGCTCCGAAGCACGTTGCTTCGAAGCACGCGGCCCAAAAGCATGTGAGTGTTGAGGTTTGTATCACTCCCGCGCACTGGAATATCGTTCTCGTTGCAGTGGCAGCAATACTCATCATCGGGATATTCGCCGGTGTCGCAAAGCTCGTGCAAGAGCAGCGCACCGAACCAGTAGTCGTGGCGGGCTCGATGCAGAACTTGTTCACTGCGACCCACTCTCAGGCAGAGGTCGATGACCTGGCCAATCTCGCGATGAGCCGCCTCAGGTTCGCCGGGGAGATTGAGTCCTCGTTCTTTGACACGAAGACCGGGAAGTGGACAGTGACGTTCGAGGCAATCAGCAGCACTGGCACCGTGCCAATCCGCGTCAAGATTGATGACGTTTCGATGCAGGTTAACGAGGCAGCTCTTTTGATACCGCTGCCGGAGATAACGCCGGTCATGCTGTCGCCAGGCAATGACCCTGTGCTCGGCCCCGAGAACGCAAGGGTCACAATGTACCTTTTCATCGATTTCGAGTGCCCGTTCAGTGGCATGGCTGCGGACACAGTGGGTGAGCTCATGGATGAGTACGAGGGCCGCGTGAAGTTCGTGTTCAAGAACTTCCCGTTGAACTCCATCCACCCGAACGCGCGCAAGGCTGCTGAGGCCGGTGAGTGTGCTCATGAGCAGGGCAAGTTCTGGGAGTACCACGACATGCTGTTCGACAACCAGGGCGCTCTTGAGACCGAGTACCTGAAGGCTTATGCCACTCAGCTTGAATTGGACATGGACGCGTTCAACGCGTGCCTTGACTCAGGCTCGATGGCTCAGGAAGTCGAGGCTGACTATCAGGAGGGTGTGGCTGAGGGCGTTGGCTCAACCCCCACGTTCTACGTGAACCAGCAGATAATGTCAGGGGCAATCTCCAAGGAGATTTTCATCCAGATTATTGAGAAGGAACTCGCCGAATAGGGGGGGTTCCACCATCTTGGTGGGCTATGAAGGTGTTTGTTGCAGGGCCTCTGACCAAGCGGCTGGACCCTGAGACCAAGCTGGTTCCAGAGAAGGACATCCGGAGAATTAAAAGAATGAAGGAATTCCTTGTGGGAAAAGGCCACGGAGTCTTCAACGCACACACGCAAGAGGGGTTCGGGGCAAACTCCCCGAATCCGGATGTGTTTACCAAGCGGGATTTTGACGACATCAAGAACTGTGACTTGTTGTTGGCATACCCTGCTTCCAGAGCGACTTACATCGAGCTTGGCTGGGCTACTGCTTGGGACAAGAAGATAATCCTCCTCCTGAGAAATGGCCGGAATTACAGTTCCATGGTCAAGGGATTGCTTTCTTTCCCGAACGTGACGGGTGTCAAGTTCTCGGATGAAGATGATTTGTACCCACAGCTCGAGAAGCTGCTTTGAGCCCCCACCTTTTTATTTCTTTAAGAGCCCTAGTTATACGAATGCCTGCTGAGAAGAGCCTCAAGCGAGTTAAGGACATCCGCAAGAAGCAGCGCAAGCAAAAGAAGGTTAAAGTGCCTAAAGCCAAGGAGCCGATGCGGCGGAACCCGGATGCACTGGTTCGGGCGCTTGCGTTTTCACAGGAGGCGCTCCTGAATGCGGCTGTTGGTGCTATCGGTGGCCCCGGTGCGAAAGGCCTCCTGAAGAAGCGCCGCGAGGAAATGCCTGACATAAAGTCAAGGCCGTCAACTGAACGGTTTGTTTCGAAGCCTCCGCCGCCGGAGATCTATGATGCTATCAGGGCAAAGCCCGAGCCTCCGCCGCCCGTGTCTCCCGAGGAAAGCGCCGAGATTGCGGAACAGGTTGATGATATTGTCGGCGGCAAAAAGGGCAAGAGCATTGCTGAGAAGCTGAAGGCCACGGCCGGCAGGAAGCGGAGGGTCCGCATTCCCATTTACGGTGCTGATGTTGAGCACACCAAGTACGCTGGTGAGCCCGAGCTTGATGAGCATCCAATTTATGTTGTTAATCTGGATGATGAGGGCAAGCCTGTTGAGGATGAGCCGCGCGAGGCGTTCGACAGCCTTGTCACGGATCCTGAGTTCCTCAAGCAGCTGAAGCAGGTCGCGAAAAAGGTTGGGGCCAAGGAGCCTCAGGTTAGGGAGATTCCGAAGCCTGCGGGCTTGGCAGAGAACCTGAAGCGCGTGCTTGACCACGAGGCATCGAAGAAGAAGGTAGTGGATGCAATTCGCGATGAGGCGCGCAAGGGCCCGTCGCTTTACGAGAGTGAGGAGCCTCAGAACATGGTTTACGAGCAGGACGAGGAGCGCTCACAATTCTATGAGGACGACTGGAGCATGGATGGCCTCGATGACCTTAGTGAATTGGACGAAAGCCAGGAGGGCATCAATCTCACTGTTGAGGACGATGTGCTCAAGGACACTGATGAGTTCAGGTTCCTTGAGAAGCAGAAAAAGAAGGGGAAGCACAAGTAAGCTTTTATTCCCTTGCCGCGTATTCATACTCATGCCCAAGGAAGAGAAGTACGAGTTTCCGGAGCTCCGGAAAAAGAAGCGCAGGTCCTCAAGAGAGGTTGATATCGACCGCTTGATAAACGCTATCAAGGTGAGGGAAGATAAGATCAGCAGTTTGCAGGCAGAGACCAAAGACCGCCCGAAAGAGCTTAGGCCCACGCAGGACTTGACTCAGATTCGGATAAAGCAGCTGATGATTGAGAGCAAGGCGTTCAGGAAAGAGGTTGTCAGGCGTGCGAAGGAATTGGGGATTAATTTCGATGACGAGGTCATTGAGGAGTTTAAAATTCATTCAGTGCTTAGTGCGAGTGAGCGCAAGGATGCCTTATACGACCATGTCATGAAGACGCATTTGCGCAGGCACCCTGCTGAGAAAGGCAAGCTTCATGAGTTTTATGCTGAAAGGTACGGCACTACCGTGCCCAAAATCAAGGACGACTTGAAGGCGTTGCACAAGAAGCCCGAGTTCAAGGCGCGCTTCAAAAAGCTCAGGAAGTACCGCTGAATTACGTCTTGCAGACCACAACCTTTTCTCCGCTCAGTCTGCGGACTGAGCTCGAAAAGCTTGACCAAAAGCTCGCCTTTGGCTCGCAGTCACTTGCGGCATACGACGAGAGCGTGGTCTTTTTCGAAGGGCTCTAGCCTGAGGGTTTCAACCACGTCTACTTCTTTCTTCAGAATCGCTATTTCGCCCTTGATGACTTCCGACGGGTTCTTGGTGACGTCAACGCTCCGCGCCTTGATGGCCAGAATCAAATAGCCCTTGTCCATGAGCTCCGCGTTCTTCAGCAGTATTGCTGCCTGGTTGGGCTGAGCCACATCCTGGTACACAATATCAATGCCATCGCAGTACTCGGCGTACTGCTCTGGGTGCGAGGCGTCCGCGAGCACGGGGAGCATGTTCTCCCGCCTCTCTGAGAGCGGTATCAGGGATTCCATGGTCTTCTGGCTGATGTCCACACAGACCTCAAAGCCCTTGTCCACGATGTCGGACACGTGTGACGGGGTGGTGCCCTGGGCCGCGCCCAGGTAGAGGACCTTGCTCTTAGCGGCAAAGGGAAACGTCTTCAGGCCCTTCATGATGCCTGCGGCGAGCTTGCTGCGCCGGGGGTTCCACGAGCGGAGCTCGAACCCCTTGTACCTGGTCAAGTGCTCGTTGTACACCTTGGTGCCGGGGTCAAGGCTCTTGGTGTACAAGCCTCTCTCGTCGCGGAACACATTGTGCCAGATCTCCTTCATGCCCCCTGTTATCACTGGGGTGCTTTAAAAGGGAATTGGTGGCGGGCCAGCCCCCCGAGGTGCACAGGGGGCCGGCTTAAGGACAATATGAGGAGAAATAGAGGGGCAACGTCCCCACGAAGCCCCTGAGCCCCCCCTCCGGCAAGGGGGGGTTTGTGGATGAGGTGTCTGCTTTTGCACAAGCGATGTTCCCACACCACTTGTAGTATACCCTGCCCCCGGTACATTATATATAAATTCCGTGGTTTTTTGCCTTGCGAAAAAGCCAGAAATAGCTCTAATTAGCGTGAAAAGCGTGCCATTTCGTTCCAAATCGTGGTTAACTCATTTTTTGAGCATTATCCACGAAGTTAAGGACACGTTGATGAGCTTTCGGTCTTTCTGGGTCTCGATGATTTTTTTGCGTTCCAGGGACTGCAGCGCCCTGATGAGCGATGTCTTTGGAATGCCGAGCTCCTTGTGGATCCGTGCCTGGTTGCTTTTGCCCTCATTAGCGAACAAGTGGTCCACAATGCGCTTCTCGCGGTCCGAGAGCGTTCTCATCATGCTGTCCAGCTCATTCACCCTAGGCTTTGCCTTGCTTTCTACAGGGGCCTTTTTGCGGTAGTACGCGAGGTACGCTATGGCAGCGCCCTCAACAAGGATTATGAGGATTAGGCCGGCAACCCACCAGAGCGGGTGCGAGATGATGGGGTTGAGCACATTGTCACTGATGGATATCTTCGTTATTGCGACTTCTCCCTGGATTACGTTGAAGTCTGATACGCCTGTGTTGCTCCCTATCTTGGCGAGCACGCGGCAGCTCCCTGCCGGCACAGTGGCGCTGAAAGCCCCGAACTCGTCTGTCGTTCCGGTGTTCGAGCCTGTCGTGCAGTCAATCTTGATGCCCACGCCGGGGATGCCGTTGCCATTGGCATCGACCACTTCCCCGCGGACAGTGCCGACGGGCTCGAGGAATATGAGTGTCGAGCCGAGGGACGGGTTCACTTTTGTGTGCGAGTGGTAGTCTGCTCCGGGCGTTTCCGGGATGTCGACCCTTGCGTCTATGAGCAGCGCGCCCTCCGGCACTTCCAGGATAGCGGTGCCTCCGGCATTGGTTGAAGCGATAACGTCGTAGGACAGGCCTGTGGCCTGCTCAGTGATTGTGAGCGCGATGCTCGTGTCTGCGACCAGGTCGTTCGTGCCATAGTCCCTGAACTCGAGTGTGAGGGGTGTGGCCATCGCCGTCGCGAGCAGCAGTAAGAGCAGGAGAATTTGTCTCATGGCTCCATCATCCTCTTCTTTCTTCTGATAAGCTTGTCCCACCATCGCTTTCTCTGTTTCTTCGGGAGCACCTCATACTCGTGGTGCTCGCTGCGGACAATGCCTTCGTACACTGCTTCTTTTTCTGCTTCTGAAAGCCGCTTGTTCCTCTTCTCGTCTTCGTCACTCATTTCAGTGCCCTCTCCACCGTGTCCTCTAAGTCAATCTTGAGCATTGGGTCGAGCTTGCCTTTGAAGTAATCCACTCTGGCGGCTATGGCGAGGTGGTTCGCGAGAATGCGTGATACCTTGCCCCGCTTCTTCTTTGGCGCCTGCTGGATGGAGGGGTAAGCGAAAATAACGCCGTGCTTGGGGGGCGGGACGCCTGTTTTGAGGTGGGCGAACAGTGCCTTTTCGGCGCCGAGGACCTGTATCGTGCTTGCGGGCATCAGGGCGAGCTTCTCGAGGGAGCCTGCCTTGGCCATGAGCCTTGCGGCGAGCATGCCGCCGACCATTGACTGCATGTTCGGGGCCAGCTCCATCATGGTGGCATCGACGTACGATGCGAGTTCCTCGCGCTCGCTCCTCGCGTGGAGAGCGAGGTCGGCGAGCTTTGAGACCCTGTGGATGTCCTTGTCCTCGAGGTCGGCACCCATGGTCTGGGTGGCAATCGAGGCGATTTTCTTCGCTTGCTCGGGGCCTATGAACTGCTCGAGCTTGTCCTCGAGCATCATCTTTCGGCTCTTGATTTCCTTGATAATGGCTAAGTATGACTCAGTGTTGCGCACGAGCTTCATGAGCTCGGGGTAGTGGAGGGCGTACCAGTTGCGCACCCTCTCGGTCATGAGGTTGCTTATCTCGTCCAGCTCGTCAATGCACTCAACCGCCTGTATGACGAGGTGGTCGCGCTTGAACTTTTCCTCACTAACCTTCTCCTTGGCTTTCCTGAGAGCCTTGGCTCTGAGCTCTTTTATTCCCATGGCAAAAACACCTGTTGTTTTTAAAGCCGTTCTGTTTAAATAACTTTCTCGCTTTAAAGACTCGGCGATAGATATGACCACGTTTGAGCACCTTATGGAAGTATGCCTGAAGAGGGCCATCATATACCCTGATTCAGAGCCTCACGGCGCCATAGCCGGGTTCTATGACTATGGCAGCGTTGGCAGCGAGATTAAGCGCCGTTTCGAGAACGAGTGGCGCAACTACTTTCTGAACGTGAACGACAATTACCATGAGATAGAGACCTGCAGCATTATGCCTGAAAAGGTCTTCAAGGCCTCAGGCCACTTGGACCACTTCTTTGACCCCATTGCCGAGTGCGGCAAGTGCCACACCAAGTCCCGAGCAGACCACTTGCTTGAGGACGTTCTCGGCGAAAAGTTCGAGGGCCTCGATGCAGACAGGCTGAACGAGCTCATCAAGGAGCACAATCTCGTGTGCCCCAAGTGTAAGTCGCAGTTCAAGGACATCGAGAACTTCATCATGATGTTTCCGGTCACAATTGGCGCCGGTGACTCCACGAGCCTCGGATACCTGCGGCCGGAAACTGCGCAGGGGCCTTACTCCGCTTTCAAGCGCGAGTTCCGCGCGAACAGGCAGCGCTTGCCTTTGGGCTTGGGCATAGTTGGCCGTGCGTACCGCAACGAGATTTCTCCGCGCCAGGCGACCATCCGCCAGCGCGAGTTCACTCAGGCAGAGCTCCAGATATTTTTCGACCCAGAAGAAGAGCCTGAAGTGCCGTTCGACAAAGTGGCTGACAAGCTCGTGCGGCTGTGGCCGCAGGGCGCAAAGAAAGTCAAGGAGGTCACCGCGAAAGAGGCCATGAAGGTTACGGGCATGAGCGAGTTCTTTGTCTACCACCTTGCTTTGGTGCAGGACTTCTTCAGGCGCATTGGCTTGTACGAGCACGTCCGCGCTTACGAGGTTCCGGAGGCGGAGCGCGCGTTCTACAACAAGTACCAGTGGGACCACGAAATCTTTATGCCGTCGATGGATAAGTGGTTGGAAGTCATGGGCTTCCACTACCGCACTGACTATGACCTGAAATCACACTCTAAGGCCACGGGCGAGAAAATGAATGTGCCTGGCAAGGGCTATGTGCCTCACGTGCTTGAGCTGTCGTTCGGCGTGGACCGATGTGTCCTTGCCTTGCTTGACACTTCTTACAAGAAGGATGACAAGCGCGAGTGGTTTGCATTGAACCCTTTGGTCGCGCCGTGGGATGTTGGCGTGTACCCGCTTGTTAACAAGGACAAGCTGCCGCAGCGTGCGAGGGAGATACAGCAATTGCTCAAGCTCGAGGGCCTGAAAGTGTTCTATGACTCCGGCGGCAGCATCGGCCGAAGGTACGCGCGCGCTGACGAGATTGGCGTGACTTACGGCGTCACCATTGACTTCGACACTCTTGAGGACGATACAGTGACAGTGCGCTTCCGTGATTCCACGGAACAGAAGCGCGTGAAAATCAGTGACTTGCCGAGCGTGCTGAAGTGATTCTCGGCAACCCGTGAATCAGAAAGCGTTATTAACATGTTTAACGTTAAAAGTAGTACCACTGTTGACCTGAACAGCTCTTAACTGTTCCTTTTTTTTCTTTTTAGAATACTTAGCAGAAGCCAACAGCGCCGGGGACGGGATTCGAACCCGCGAAGGCCACTGTTGACCAAAACAGACCTCAACTGTTCCTGATAACCAGGCTACAGCACCCCAGCTTCAACGTAAGCAACACTCGCAGCGCATAAGTACCACTAGGGATTAACAACTTGCCGAGGCAATATGCATATGCCGAGGATATGCATATTCAACACTTTTTTTTATACTAGTGACTCGATAATTTCACTTAATCACGACCCATCAGCCTTCAGCCGTTCCCGCTTTGCCGGGCTCCGGCTTTTTTCTTTTTCACGCTGCCTAGCGCGGCAACTTTTTATACCCTCGCAGTATTTACTGTGCCTATGCAGTTAACTCTGAAGGACGGCCGCACTGTCGAGGTGCGCCCGCTGCAAGCGAATGACGATGTGTTTGAGTTTGTCAGATTTATCAATAAGGTGATTGAGGAGGATACACCTCTCAACATTAATGAGAAACAGTTACCAGAGAACGAGGCAAAGTGGCTTGAGAGTGCGGTGGAAAGGATGGCTAAGGGTGAGCTCATTCATTGGGTGGCTTGGGATGGCAAGAGATGCGTGGCGTTTGTTGAAGTCCGCCGTGGCATTTTTCGGCAGAGGGACCTGGCTAATTTCGGGATAGTTATTGCGGAGGGGTACAGGGGTGTTGGCTTGGGCAAGCAGCTCATGCAGGCACTAGTTAAAGAAGTTAAGGAAAAGTGGAGCCCGCGCAAGATGTTCGTGGAATACTTTGATGGCAACGATGCCAGCAGGCAATTGTATGAGTCCCTTGGCTTCAGGGAAGTCGCACGCCTGCCTAAGTGGGTTATGTACCGCGGCAAAGAAGTCGACAACGTGTTCATGG
>JAUVIW010000091.1 GCA_030592525.1 archaeon | reverse complement strand
GTGTCCATTGCACTGGGAATGCTGCTTGTCTTCGTCGGCGGCTCGTGCTGGCTGGCTGCTACCCTAGTCTGACGAGCGTGAGGAACGCGCCGACTATCACTGGAATGCTTATGTTGTCGTTCAGCGGAAGCGCTTCCACGAGCGCTGCGAGCAGGACAGCCAGCACAGCAAGTTCCCTGCCAATAAATATGAATGCCAGGGGGTATGCCACCACCGCGAACGCAATCGAGCCCTCGATGCTCTTGCTCTTGTTGAACCACCACTGGTGCGAGTGGAAATGCTTTCCTATCACGGCGGCGAACGAGTCGCCCGCGCACAGGATAACGATACACACCGAGCTGATTTCCCACGGGAACACTATGAGCGCGGCAGCCAAGGATAGCACGAATAGGGCTCCGGCGCGGTAACTCTTCTCTCCCTTGCGCTGGAACATTTGAGTCCACTTCATCCCCTTGCTTTGCTGTGACCACAACACAAATCCGGCTACCGGAATTATCATCGCGGCGGTCACTATGTTGCCGGCATAGTAGCTGAGGGGTATCAGAATTATTCCAAGGAAGTGCACCGCTTGCCTTCTGAGCTCAATCCAGTCAACGTGCTTGATGCTCATGTTGGCGAACAGGAACGCGAGCACTGTGCCGATGAACATTCCGCCCACGACATCGAGCGGTGTGTGGTATCCCAGCCCAATGCGGGCCGCGCTCGCGAAAATCGCTACTATAATCAGCGGCAGCCTGATGCGCGGCCGCTTGCTCGTGAAAAGAAGTGCTGCGATGAACGCGGTCTGTGCGTGGAATGACGGGAACGCGGGCCCGATGCCCATTACGCGCGGCACTAGGAAGAGGTACTTGAGTGCCATCGCGAACATGCCGCTGAACGCTAGGGCCATCACGTACTTGCCAAACTCATCGTTCTTCCCTTTTAGCAGCAGGTACGCCGGCAGTATCGCCCACCAGAGCGCGCTGCCCATGTAGTTCACTATGTCCCACATTCCCGCAAAAAGACGATAAACGTAGTTAATAAGGTTGTCGTTAAGTGCCGTGGGAACCCTTTTATTCTCCTTCGGCATGAGTGGGGAACATGAAAATCTGCGCTCGAACCGATGTACACTATGCCATCCGCGATGTTGTTGCCTGGGCTGACAAGGTGCCAGGGGAAAAGATTCACCTCAACATTGGCGACCCCGACAAGTTCGATTTTGATACCCCTGAGTGGGTTAAGGAAGGCATGATACGGGCCATTCGCGACGGCAAGAATTACTATGGCCGTTCGGAAGGCAATCCAGAGGTCCTCAAGGCCATTGCACAAAGGGACGAGAAGTTCAGCGGCCGCGCGCCCGACCACTCCATCGTGACACAAGGCGTGGCAGAGTCAATCGAGTTCCTGTTCGCGTCGCTCATGGACAAGGGCGATAACATCCTTCTGCCGTCGCCCATTTACCCCCAGTACCTTGCCGCGTGCACCATGAACTGCGGCGAGCCGCGTGAGTACCACTGCATTGAGGAGGAGGGATGGAACCCTGACCCCGAGGACATGCGGAAGAAGATTGATGACCGCACACGAGCAATAGTCATCATCAACCCAAACAACCCGACTGGTGCGATTTACTCGAAGAAGTTCCTTCAGGGCGTTGTCGATGTCGCTGCCGAGCACGATGTGCCAATCATAAGCGATGAGATTTACGACATGATTACGTTCGATGATTACACTCCAATGAGTTCGCTTGCGAAGGACGTCAAGCTCGTTTCACTCAACGGCATATCCAAGAACTATCTCTCGCCCGGGTGGCGCATGGGATACTCGTCGTTCTACAACTGCGACGAGCTGTATGAGTCATGCCTGCGCCTCGCGAGGATAAGGCTGTGCGCGAACACCCCTGCGTCATACGGCCTGCTCGCCGCTTACACCGGTGACGACTCGCACATCGAGCCATTGAAGAAAAAGCTGCTCACGCGAAGGGACCTGATGATGAAGCGCTTTGATGAGATGGGCCTGCACTGCGTTGAGCCAAAGGGCGCGTTCTACGCTTTCCCGCAGTGCCCGGGTGATGACCGTGAATTCGTCAAGGGCCTGCTTGAGAAGGAGAAGGTGCTCACAGTGTTCGGCTCCGGCTTCGGTGAGCAGGGCAAGGGCCACTTCCGCGTTGTGTTCCTGCCTGATGAGGCTACGCTTTCAGAGGCTTGCGACCGGATCGAGCGCTACGTGAAGTCGCTTTAGTCTTCCGCCTGTCGATTGACTTGATTGCGGCCAGCGAAAGTGCTTTGATTGTCCTAAGCCCAATGCCTTTTTTATCCTGGTGCGGCCGGTACTCAAAGAACCCAAGTGCCTTGATCTTTTTTGAGTTGAGCACATGCTTGCCGACGTCCGGGATATCTGCTATGCCTGTATCGAATTCGTTTTGCATTTCGTATTTGTCCCTTTCGAATACGTCCAGGTCTATGTCGAATGTTTCTGCGTCTATTGGCCTGTTTGGAATTGAATGCCAGTCTTTTTTGTTGGGACTTGAATATCCATAGTTTCTTATGCTATTCTTTTGCTTGAACCCGTGAGATATCGCCTGCAGTGCGTAGTTAGCGAACGTGAATGCTTTTGAGTGATAGTCACCGTACATGTCCGTGTGCGCGTCGAACCGCGCGATGTTACCTTTTCCTGTGTACATGAACACCGCCCCGGTGTGCGAGTGTCCGAGAGTTATCACGAGGTCGTGTTCTTTCTTTAGCTTCTCAATCTTTGCACCTAGGTCATGCACAGTACGTTCGCCTATCCTATCAAACGCCAACTTCCCGTGCAGTGCCAAAATACCGCGTGGTGCTATGTGCATTTCGTGGGTTAGGTCACCAGCGTCAGTTACCTCAATTTTGGAGTTGAACTGTTTCGCGCTGGCTTTTATGTGCTTTATTAGTGCAGCCCTTTGCTTGCTCAGTGAGCCCTTTCTGAAGTACTCATTATAGCCCTCATCCAGTGACTTATACCTTTCTAGTGGTATTGTCACGACGGCGACCTTGATTTTCTTGTGTTCCTTGGGCATTGGGTTACTTTTGGTCTCTGCAGCCTTAAATTCCTTTTGTGACCGCAATCATTATTAGGTGTCGGCACATAGCTTGATTCCGGTGTGACCATGCTTGATAAAATTCCTGCAGAGCTGCTTGAGCCCATGATTGACGCGCTGCCCATTGAGATAACGCTTGTTGATGCAGATGACAGGATAGTGTACTACAGCAAGGGTGTCAACAGGATTTTCAAGAGGGCTCCCGATGTAATCGGGAAGAGCGTGGATGATTGCCATCCTCCTGCGATGAAGGCAGTAATGCACAGCGTCCTCGACGGCTTCCGCAACGGCACTCTGCACGAGGCGACATCGTGCCGCGAGGCCAACGGCAAAAGAATACTAATCCAGTACTACCCCATTAGGGATAAGGGCGGCAATTACCTGGGCGCCATCGAGACCGGCCAGGACATAACGTTCACTGAGAACATCAAGTGTGATGGCAGCCTGATTGAGAAGGAGTGATGAGTGTGATAGAGAGCTTGCCTGAAGGCGTTTTGGAGCCCATGCTGGACGCGATGCCAATAGAGATATCGTTCGTTGACACTGAGGACAGGGTGCGCTATTACAGCAAGGGGGACAAAAGGATTTTCCCGCGCTCTCCCGCCGTCATCGGCATGCGTGTGCAGGATTGCCACCCAAAGAAGAGCGTGGACAAAGTGATAGAGATTCTTGACGGCTTCCGTGCCGGCACCATGGACCACGCGAGGTTTTGGATTGAGATGAGGGGCATGAAGATTCTCATACAGTACTTTGCTGTGCGTGACAAGGACGGCAAGTACCTCGGCTGCCTTGAGGCATCACAGGACATCACTGAGATCCAGAAGCTTGAGGGCGAGAAAAGGTTACTTAATTTGGAGTGATATTATGGAAAAAGAAGAATTACTGAATTTTTTGCGCGAGAACCTGGCTTTCGAGCTGGGCATCGTGAAAATATACGAAGAATACGCACCAAGCATCCAGGACGATGAAATCCGTTCGAAGGTTATGCTGCTCGTGACACAGTCGATAGGCCATGCACAGACCATCCGCAAGCACTTGCTTAGGCTGCAGTTCGGCATCGAGAAGCAGGGCGCTACGCTCAACGATGTTGACTTAGCTCGCTTCATTGAGCTTGGCTTGAGTGAAG
>JAUVIW010000084.1 GCA_030592525.1 archaeon | reverse complement strand
GTCCGTGTACGGCGATGCTGTTGTGCCCCAGTTGTAGTCAGTGAACCCTGTTCCTCCGTCGCTTGATGACGCTGTGATGTAGTGCTCCGTTCCACTGGGGTTGCTGCCCATGCTGAACGAAACATCACACTTGTATCCTGTTCCTTCAGTGCCGCTGCATGTCACGCTGCTGATGCTTGGGTCCTCTGCAAGGGTGTATGAGCAGACTTCTGTGGTTGTCCATGCGCCGGTGTTTCCTAGGGCATCGCTCATTTGTGTCTTGAAGCAGTATTGTGTGTTCGCTGTCAGCCCACCTATGGCGAATGCGGGGCTTGGCTGTACTGGCTGGTCGAATGTTGTGCCTTGCGTGGTTTCGTCGAGCTCGTACCCGATTGGTGTGTTGGTGTCTGAGCCGTCTGTGCAGTTGACATACAATTTTGTTGTTGAGAATGGGAATATGCCTGCGAGTGTCGCCGGGTCCGGCGTCGGCGCTGTTGAGTCTATCCAGTACGGGCCGAAGTGTATGGTGTTCCCAAAGTTAATTGTGCCATCAGGGTTCTCTGCTATGACGTGCAGGTGCCAGTTGTTGGCGTCCGGCGTCGCTGTCAATGGCAGTGTGCTTGTGAGCGGCGTCCATTCTGTGCCTCCTACTGCGCTTGTGGTTGGCAGCTGGTCCCACTTGTAGAATGCCCGGTCCATTTTCGTTGGGTTGGCCAAGTCAAAGTCCAGTGTGTTGTCCGTGCTCCACGTGCTTGTCGTGTGGCTGGATGTCACGCTCGGGTCCGCGGGCAGGGTGTATGCGCACATCTGTGTTGAATTTGTCCCTGCGTTGCCCTGGTTGTCCGTTGCTGTCACAGTGTAGCAGTACTGCGTGTTCTCTGTGAGCCCGCTCATGGTGTCCCCTGACGTGTGCGTCCCGCTGTTACTGGCATCCGGAGCCTCAGTCACGCTGTAAGAGCCTATGCCTGCTGTCACTGTTGTGTGCGTGACTTCTCCTGCGTGGTACACGCTGGCTATTTCCTCTGGCGTGAGTGTACGGTCGTATACTTGGACTTCATCTATCACGCCGCCAAATGAATAGCCATCATTACTATAGCCTTGCCCAATTGCATTTATGGTGAACCCTGTTGTTATTGGGGTTCTTGGTGTGCCCACTTGAGCACCGTTTTTGTATAGTGTCACGTCTGTTCCGTCACTAACAAGTGTGTAGTGGCTCATGGTGGTGAAGTCTGTGAGCTCAGTCCAGTCATTGTCACCGCCTGAGTCCGGACGGAACCTGAGGTAGTTTCCTTCATACATCCATATGAAGCTCAACACATCGTTTGTGTCACCCATTACCATTCCTTTTATGCCTGCTCCAGCGTCTTGTTGCGCCCAGAACTCGATGCTCCATACTGTTTGTGTTATGGGCGTACTGAGTGCTGCTTTGTTCCCACTGCCTCCAGTGAAGTCAAGTGCGCCACCGTATTCTCCTGTGGTCCATGTTCCACCTGATATGGTGCCATCATTGCTTCCGGCGTGGTCGTATGCCGTGCCACCTGTGGCGTCACCCGTGTCGCCCTCATTGAGCGGCCAGTAGCTCACAAGCCCGCTGGTTGTGTGGTACACATCCCTGTTCCCTTCAGCGTCAAGCGCTGTGACGTAGTGGTACCAGTCGCTGCCAACATCCGTTGCGCCTGCCCACGTGACCACCATGCTTGTTGCGCTTGGCGTGAGCACTGGGTCTCCCGGCGCGCCTGGGCCGGCAGTGTCGTTTGCGTCTGTGTCTGTGTACGCGTTCGTCGTCAAGCCTGTTGTGAGCTCTGAGTACGTCCCGTCCACTGTCGTTGCGCTGTACACATTATAATTAGCCCTTGCCTGTATCTCTGCGGCTGTCAAAGCCCTTCTCCACACACGAACATCGTCAATGTCTCCCGCAAATTCATTCCCGCCGCCGCAGCTGTTTGACGTGGCTTCGCGCCCTATGCATAGTGGGTTATCTGCATTGTATACTATGTCGCCGCTCGGGTTTGAGTTGGAGTCCACTTCTACGCCATCGATGTACAACTTTTCAGTATTTCCATCATATGTCCCGACAATGTGGTGCCACTGGCCTATGTTCAGGTTTGAGTGTGCGTAGCCAACAATGTGATAGCTTCCGGTACTGAGAAGCATGCATACTTCGCCGGGGCAGCTGTTCTCATTGATACTCAATTGGTATCCGCCGCCCTCTGTCTTCGAGACTATTCTTTGGTTGTCAACAAAGTTATCTGCCTTAAACCACGCCTCGATAGTCAGCCCTTCTTCTGGAGCGAGGCTTATGTGGTATGGCACCATAACCTGCTCGCCAACCGCATCAAAGTTCAGCGCCGTGTTGAATATGCCTCCAATCCAAGTGGCTCCCGTTACCGTGCCGTCGTTCCCGAACCCGGTTGCATCAAACGCATCCGTGCCTGAGCCTTCGTCGAAGTGCCATGAGCCCACTTGCGTGAGCGCCATGACCTCGTCCACGGTGAGCGCGCGGTTGTACACGCGCACGTCGTCCATGTCACCTTCGTATATCAGTCCACTTGGATACGGAAGGGTGCCGTCGATGTTGTCGTTGTACATGCCGAGGAACAAGTGGTATGCTGTCTGCATGTCGTAGCCAACGCTTCCGGAGATGCTTGCTGTGTTCATGAGCTCGCCGTCAAGGTAAAGGCTCATCAGCCCACTGCGGTCGTAGACCGTGGTGAGGTGGTGCCAGTTGCTGTCCCTGTAAGGCGTTGCCGGCGTGGTCGCCAGCAGGAGCCCGCCGGTTCCCTCGAACCCGGACTTGATGACGTCACCCTCAATGACTGTGAACCACCTGCCGCTGCCTGGGCCGTAGAATGACTTGGCTATGAGGCTTCCGTCATTGTCAATTGTGCTGAACCAGAGGCTTGTTGTCCAGTCATCCGTGCCCATGTTGAGGGCACTGCCCATGTCAACGTACACGTCTCCGCCGTTGAACCTCAGTGCGAGTGATTCCTTGATGCCTGGGACATACTGCCAGGTGCCGAACACTGCACCGTCGTACATGTTGACCGAGGAGTCTTCTGCTGTGATGCCGCCCTGCTCAAAGCCCCAGTTGCCGCTCAGGCCCGTGCTCAGTGCATCTGGCTGTATCTCGTCGCCTGCCCATGCCCATGAGAGGCCGACGTCGTTCGTGCCCTCTGTTGCTGTGAGGTCTGGTGGTGATGGCCCTGTGCGGTCCACTGTCGTTGCGCAGATGTACCTGGACCAGCCGCTTTCGCCTCCGCCGCCTGCTGTTGCCTTCACGCGGTAGCAGTATTCCTTGTTGTCCTCTATGTTCGTGTCCGTGAACGTGACCTCCGTGCCGGAGTACACGCTAGTGCCGTCGCGCTCCAGGCCGTAAACAGTCCCGCCGGCGTTGCCGTTCGCGTCCCATGTCACTGCAACTGAGCCCAGCCACGAGTCCAGCGGGTCTGTTGCCTGCGCTGTTGCCGCGGTGATGAACGGGTTGTTGGGCAAGGTGTACTCGCACACTGCTGTGGTCGTCCAATCACCCGTGTTGTCCACGGCGTCCTTGAGCTGTGCCTTGAAGCAGTGTTCCACACCGGGGTCGAGCCCGCTGAGCGCGAACACATTGCTTGTCTGCCAGGCCTGGTCATAAGTGGTTCCGCCCAATGTCTCGTCGAGCTGGTATTGCACTGGCGTTGCTGTGTCCGTGCCTGTGTCCACCGTGACCGTGAGCTGCGTGCCCGAGATGACCACGACACTCGTGATGGTCGCGGGGTCCGGCGTTGGTGCTGCCGTATCAATTACGAACGGCCCTAGGTGCTGCGTGCCACCAATGTTTTCATCTTCATCTCCGTTCAGGCTTACGGCGTGCAGGTACCAGTTGCCATCGGATGTCGCGGTAAGCGTTTTCTGTGCTCCGTTCCATATTGTGCCGCTTGATGCGCTCGTGCCCGCAATCTTGTCCCACACATAGAAGAATTCGTCTGCAGTGCCGCTTGCTGTCACGTCAACAGTGTTATCGCTGCTCGTCACGCTCACTGTGTGGCTGCTTGATGCAAGAACAGGGACTGTTGGCCGCGTGTACTTGCAGAACGCTGTTGTTGTCCATGCGCCGGCGTTTCCTATGGCGTCGGTCATTTGCACCTTGAAGCAGTACTGTGTGTTGACGGTTAGCCCGCCTACGGCGAATGCTGGGCTTGGCTGCACTGGTTGGTCGAATGTTGCGCCTTGTGTGGTCTCGTCGAGTTCGTAGCTTATTGGCGTGTTGGTGTCTGAGCCGTCTGTGGAATTGACATATATTTTTGTTGTTGAGAACGCGAACATGCCTGCGAATGTCGCGGGGTCCGGTGTCGGCGCTGCAGTGTCAATGAAGTATGGCCCAAAGTGTTTTGTGCCACCTGCGTTCTCATCGCCGTCCGGGTTCTCTGCGATCACGTGCAGGTGCCAGCTGTTGCCGTCCGGCGTCGCTGTCAG
>JAUVIW010000105.1 GCA_030592525.1 archaeon | reverse complement strand
ACTAGTGGCGGTACGTAACCCTAAAGCAGTCCCGCGAACTTGCTGAGGCGCATGATGAGCGCGGGCCGGCTCATTAGCTCGTTCATAAGGGGGCCGATGTGCTCCATTTCCCCGTGCTTTTCCGCGAGCTCTGGCACGCCTTCCTCGATGGCGACCTGCCAGAAGTATTCCTTGTCCGCCGTGCCGAGCTTGGCGAAGAAGTTGCGCAGGCGCGAGTGCAGCTTCAGGTCCTTCTCGAACTCCATGCGCCACGCCTTCTCGTAGTTGCGGAGCGGTGCGTTCGCGGCGATTGCCTGCCCTAGTATGCGGCCGCAGTAGCCGCCGATGGCGATGCCGCCTCCGGTCGATGCCTTGACCTGCCCGGCTGCGTCGCCGACCAATGCGACTTTGTCTGACAGTACGGCGGGCTTGTTGTCGAATAGTGGGATAACGCCGCCGTGCTCCTCGTCATACTCGAGGTCCATGTCGCGGGCGTGGAGGAACTGTGCGAGCGCGTGTCGGGGGTTCCCTGTGGAGACGGCGGTGCCGACGCGGCACTGCTTGTCGTTGATTGGCACTATCCACGCAAAAAGGCCGGGGGACCAGGGCCCGTAGTGCAGCTCGACAAAGTCTTCCTCGCGCTCGAGGTCGGCGGTCACTTGGTAGCCGTAGAGCACGTTGCGCGCTCGCGTTGTCATGTGCTTGAGCACGGAAGAGTTCGAGCCATCGGCGCCGACAACAATGTCGCCCACCTCGCCCTTCCACGTCTTCATCAGGTTGATTTTCGCGCCCTCGCTCTCCGCTTCCTCCGCGATTATCCTGTCGAGGTGCATGCGGTCCAGGACTGCGGCGACGGGCCGCTGCTTTTTCACCTCAATCACCTGCCCCTTGGGTGAGTAGATGCGTGTGCCGCGGCACTTGTTGAGTATTGACGGCTCGTAATCGACGTCCAGGGACTCCAGGCCCTTGAGCGAAACCAATCCCGTGCACTGCACTGGCTTGCCTATCATGTGCTTGCGCTCCCATACCTCTACTTTCACGCCTTCCGAAGCCGCTTCCTTTGCGCACAGCAGGCCTGATGGCCCTGCGCCAACAACAATCATAATTGTGATTCCACCTTGTACTTGAAGTCCTTGACCAGTTTCCTTGCCTGCTCTTCTGTCTCCGCTTCTGCAGTAATCCTTATCTTGGGCCCGGTGTTGCTCGCGCGCACTAAGACCCACCCGTGGTCAAAGTCAACGCGCACGCCGTCGAGCGTGTTCACTCGGTCGAAGTCGTGCTGCGCCTGCTTCACAAGCGTTTCGATAACAGCGAACTTCTTGTCGTCCGCCACTTCGACGCCCGCTGTTTCCATGGGAAGCACTGGCGCCTCGCTGGCGAGCTCGCTCAGCGTTTTCCCTGTCTTGGTGAGTATCTCGGCGATTTTGAGGGGCACCACCATCCCGTCGTCATAAGGCAGGTACTGGGGCATGGTGATGTGGAACGACCACTCCATTCCCAGTGCTGCCTTGTGCTCGTTGGTCGCGCGAATCATGTGCGTGTGGCCCACAGGAATGCGGATGACTTTTCTTCCCAGCCTGTCAATGAGCCTGGAGTCCGCGACCGTTGCCACTATCGGCCCTTCAGGCAAATGCTGTGCGAGTATGTACGCGATTGTCGCCACCGGAAGGAATTGGCCTTTTTCGTCAACTATTTTCGCGCGGTCGCCGTCGCCGTCGAACGCGACGCCAAAGTCCTTGCGCTTGCTGGCTTCGATGAGCTTTCCGCATGCTTCGGGCGTGGGGTCCGGCGAGCGGCATGAGCAAGTTGGGTCGGGCTCGCAGTAAATGAGTTCCGGATTTAATTCGAGGCGCGTGAACAGCTCGGGTGCAATCATTGTCATGGCGCCCCCGCCGCAGTCCACGGCGATTGAGATGCGCTCTATCTCAAAAGAGTCCTGCATGAAGTCAGTGTACTTTCCTTCCCACTGCTCTTCGGCGAGCGTGCCCGTGACGGTCGGCTTCGCGCCGAGCTTCCTGTTGAGCCCGGGGATGTCCTCGTACGGCATGCCGTTGCCGTAGTACATCTTGTACCCGTTCCATTCGCGCGGCTTGTGCGACGCGGTCACGTAGCCCATGATGTCGACGCCTGTCTTCCATCCGGCGAACAGGCTCACCCCAAAGGAGCTCGTGCCTGTTGAAAGCACTTCCTTTCCGGTCTCGAGCATTCCCGCGATGAGCCCCTCAAGCAGTGCTGGCGAGCTTTCGCGCACGTCGCTGCCGACACTTACCTTCTTCGCGTCCACGGCGCGGCCTATTTCCATGAATAGCTCGGCGTCGATGTCATTGGGATAGACCCCCCTGACGTCGTAGGCCCTGAAAACGTGCTCAGAAAACGGCATGCCAGGGTTAATGCCTTCAGGATATAAATCCGTTTCCCACAAGGCTTAAATAGCTTTTCATACAAATTCACACCTTATGGAGCGTGAGCGAATAACCATCACAATGGACCCTTCCCTGCTGAAGAGGGTGGATTCACTAGTGGGCTCGTCAGAGGCCCGGAACAGGAGCGATGCTGTTGAGCGCCTGCTCAAGCAGTGCATCGGCTCTTCAGTGGACACGGCGTTCATTTGCGCTGGTGGCAAGGGCGAGCGCCTCATGCCCCTCACGAAGGACGTCCCGAAGCCCATGATCAAGGTGAATGGCAAGCCCATGCTCGAGCACATCGTGCGGTGGCTGCATGCCAATGGGTTGGGCAACTTCATTTTTGGCATTGGGTACAAGGGCGAGGCCATCCGCGACTACTTTCGGGACGGCTCGAAGCTGGGTATCGGCGTGAAGTACTCTGATGAGAAGACGCCCATGGGCGACGCGGGGTGCATTGCTCTTGTGAAGGGCCAGCTCACATCAACATTTGTTGTCGCGAACGGCGACATCCTAACTAACTTTGACTTGCGCCCGATGGTGGATGCGCACATAGCGAACAAGGCCACTATCACTGTCGCGCTGAAGAGCGTGCCTGACACAAGCAAGTTCGGTGTCGCGGAGCTTGACGGCCAGAAGATAACGAGCTTTGTTGAGAAGCCTGCGCCGGGCACCGCGCCGACAAACCTCATCAATGCTGGCGTGTACATCATGGAGCCGTCTGTGTTCGAGTACATCCGCTCGACGCCTTACAGCATCGCGAGGCAGCTTATTCCTGAGCTGGTTGGCGAGGGGCGCGTGTACGGCTACCCGTTCAGTGGCCCGTGGATTGACATAGGTGCTGTGGAATCGCTCGAGAAAGCTGAAGCGATTTGGTGAGCTACCTTTTAGCATAGTGCCAGAGCAAGTGGAAGCACGTTATCAGAGAAACCGCTGTGAACACCACGAGTGCTGGTGAAATGAATGCGTT
>JAUVIW010000002.1 GCA_030592525.1 archaeon | reverse complement strand
TGGAGTACGTGGCTGGCGCGATGCGGGTCCGCGACCACGATGTACAGGTCGCTCTTGTAAAAGGAGAGGTCGTTGTTGCCGCCGTCCCACAGAATGACGTCGGCTTCTTTCTCAGCCTCGCGGAGGATTGCCTCGAAGTCAACGCCCGCAAAGACAACATTGCCGTGGTCAATGTGGGGCTCGTACTCCTCGCGCTCCTCGATAGTGCAGTCGTGCTTGTCAAGATCCCCGTAGGAGGCGAAGCGCTGGACGCGCTGCTTGATTAGGTCGCCGTAAGGCATGGGGTGGCGCACAATAACGACTTTTTTGCCGTGCGATTTCAGTATGTCGGCGACGTGGCGCGTGGTCTGTGACTTTCCGCTTCCGGTGCGCACTGCACAGATTGAGATGACTGGCTTCTTTGGCTCGAGCATCGTGTCGTTCGTGCCGAGCAAGACAAAGTTCGCGCCGGCAGCGTTTACGAGGGCTGCCTTATCCATGACATACTCGTTCGAGACATCGGAGTAAGCAAAATAGACTTCGTCGATGGAATGCTTCTTGATTAGTTCAGCGAGGTCTTTCTCGTCGTAAATTGGGACGCCTTTGGGGTAATGCTTTCCGGCGAGTTCCGGGGGGTACTTGCGGCCGGAGATGTCAGGGATTTGCGTTGCGGTGAACGCGACCACCTCATAACTGGGGTTGTCGCGGAAGAAAGTGTTGAAGTTGTGGAAGTCGCGCCCTGCGGCGCCCATTATGATGGCCTTGCGCTTCATGGGTAACGCTAAGGGGGTGTGAAATAAAAGAGTTAGGGGTAGGATGGGGGCATTAAGCCCCCATCGGTTTTCGGTGGAGAATTAGCCGAAGAGTGCACCAAGGCCGGCCGCAGCCTCTTCCTCAGTCTTGCCTTCTTCCTCAGGCTCCTCAGCCTTCTCTTCAGCAGCAGGGGCGGCACCAGCAGCTGCAGGTGCAGCAGCGGGCGCAGCGGCCACAGCGGCCTTGGAGATAGCTTCCTCAATGTCAACTCCGTCGAGTGATGCAACAAGTGCCTTCACGCGTGCGTCGTCAACAGTTACGCCTGCGGCAGTAAGGACGCTCTTCACGTTCTCCTCATTTACTTCCTTGCCTGCAGCGTGCAGGACAAGTGCGGTGTATACGTACTCCATATTGTGTCACCTTAAGTTTAGTGTTACTGTTTCACCATTGCCTCGATGGCGGCGGCGGATGCCTGGGCCTTCGCCATCAAGTTATCTATGATACCCTTGTCCAGAACAATTGCGTTGATGCCCAAGTTGCGGGCATCAGCAAAGCCCTTCTGGAGAAGGGGCTCAATGGTCTTACCGGTGAAGTAAGACGCGTTGAACGCCAAGTTGAAGGCGTTCCTGAATCCGTCCTGCAGCGACGCGAGAGTTGCCTCTTCGTCGATGTTAAGGACATTGTCAGCGTAAATCGTGCCGTTCTCAAACGCGGCTGAAAGGACCATGCCCACTTCCATTGGCTTGATGCCCAGCTTGTTAAGGGCACCGGCAACCTCCGGAGTGACTGTTTCGCCGGCCTTGGCGACAACCGAGTCCTTCATGACCTTGATGGAGCCACCATCGATGCGGGCGTTGATGCCGGCGGCCTTGAGGTCACCGAGAGCGGGCCCTGGAGGGATGCCTGTGTCACCAGCGGGCACAACAATGTTTGCCTGGGCGACTTGGCCTGCCTTCGCGGCAGCCTTGCTCTTGTTTCTCTTGAGGAATGCGAATAGCCTGAACGGGTCCATGTCCGTAAAGAAAACGGCGATTGGGCCAATTATGTGGCCTTCCAGCTCAACAAGCTGCTTGTTGTCCGCGTTCTCTAGCGCGCGGCGGAAAAGGGTCATCTTCGTGACCTTGATGGTTGCCTTGCCGCGGAGCTTCTCGCGCACTTCCTGGAACTGGCTTGCGGGCAAGCTGGATATGGGGGACAGGGCGATTGTCTTGGCCCCGTTAATGAGCTCAGTGAGTGCCTTGACTTCAGTTATTTTTGAGGGGTGAGTCATTTCTGTTCGCCTCCTATGTCAACGGTTACAACCGGGCCCATTGTGGTCTTGACGTAAATGTCCTTGATGTTCTGCTCGTGCAGCGGCAGCTTTGCCTTCACCGCGTTGATTACGGTCTGGGCGTTCTCAGTAAGGTCATCGTCACTCATCGCCTCGGTGCCGATGGGCACGTGCGCGACAGGGAGGTTCTTCCCCTTTGTCTTGATTATGATGGTGTTGGAGAGCTTTGCAACAAGCGGCTCCAGGTTAGCGTTTGGAGGTACGGGCTTCGGCATCTTGCCCCTGGGGCCAAGCACTTGGCCTAGGTATTTGCCGACCACAGGCATCAGGCTGGCCTGGGCAATAAAGAAGTCGTAACTCTCAGCAAGGGCCTTGATGGCCTTTTTGTCGCCGCCCATTTTCTCGAGCTCGGCAGCCATGAGTATCTTGTCGGCAACGCCCTTGGCGTTGGACGCAAGCTCGGCCTCTGCGATAACGCAGACCTTCTTCTTTTTCCCGCGGCCCTTGGGCAGCACAAGCTCTATGTTGAGCTTGTTGTCCTGCTTGGCCATGTCGATGCTCTTGAAGTTAATGAACAAGTCCACGGACTGGGTGAACTTACGCTTCTTAGCTTCGCTCTTCGCTTTACCGATTGCTTCCTTAATTTCCATAATAATCCCTCCTGCTGGCGTATTAAGCATACGAGCTGCTCAGCAGTCTATGGGCGCCATTCTTCTGAATGGGTTAGTATTTAAAGGTTGCTACTTTTTCTTGGCCTTGGCGTCCTTTGCAGCGGGCTTTGCACCCTTTGCAGCGGGCTTGGCCTCTTCCTTGGGCGCCTCTGCAGGAGCCTCTTCTTCTGCCTTATCCTTCTTGCCTGCGTCATCCTTTGCGCTGGCAGCAGCCACCTGTGAGCTCATGTCCTTGGCCTTGGACCTTGCGGCAGCCTCGTCATAGGACAAGTCAGCGCCGTCCTTGAACAGTGCGTCGTGCGCACCCTCGTCAATGTCCTTGCAGGCATCGCGCGGGTCCTTGCCTTCGACCACTATGCCCAGAGATATGCAAGTGCCGATTACTTCCTTTGTCGCTGCCTTCAGGTCAGCGGCAAGCATGTTGTCCCGCTTCATGCGGGCGACTTTCACGGCGGCCTGGATTGGGAGGTCACCGGCCTTCGCGAGCTTCTGCTTTCCAGAGCCCTTCTCAATGCCGAGCTCCTTCTTGATGAGCGCGCTCGTGGGCGGTGAGCCAACCTCAATGCGGAACTTCTTGGTGGAGGAGTCAATGATTACCTTGACAGGGACCTGCATTCCAACAAAGTCCTTTGTCTTCTCGTTGATCGCGGCGACAACCTCGCCGATGTTAATGCCTATAGGCCCCAGAGCGGGCCCAAGTGGCGGGCCTGCATTTGCCTTACCACCATCTACTAAAGCGTCAATTGTTGTTTCCGGCATAAAAATCAGTCCTATACATTTTTCTGTGTGATAACGCGGAGCGACGCGGCATCCATCGTGATTGGGATGGGAACGGTCGCCTCCACGAGTTCTAGTGTTACCTTGTCCTTTGCGTCGTCCACACGGACCACCTTGGCTTTCTCGCCCTTGAACGGCCCTGCCGTCAATTCAACCAGGTCGCCCTTGTTGATGTCCACAGTGAGGGACTTCTCGTCGAAGAAGTGCTTCACTTCAGTCATGTCAACGCCACCGGGCACCAGGCCCTTGACGTGCGAGACATTGTAGATTAGTTTTCTGACTTCAGCCTCATTCGAGGCTTCGGCAAAGATGTAGCCGCGCAGGTTGTCAATGACTGCGACTGCGTAGACCTCATGCTTGTCCTTGTTCTGCTTCGAGCCCAGGAGGTCAGCGACTATGCGCTCCTGGCCCACGGTGGTTCGCACGGTGTAAATCATTCAGCCCAACCCGATTATCTTGGCTCCAATGGCAATGATGGTGCCGATGAAGCCGATTAAAAGCATTCCTATCCCTGTGACCTTGGCGACCATCAGGAACTCGTCCTTCTTTGGCTTGCGCGTCAAGCGTAGGACGCGTATCGACTCGTTTATGAATCCCACTTAAGCTCACTCCACGTAATCAATGCCCTCTATCTCAACAGGCTCATCCCCGTAAGGGGAGCGCTTGTCGTCCAAGTAAGGGAACCTGCCGCCGGCAATGACAATCATGGCCTGAATCCTGTTGCGCTTCATGTCGTCGTCAATGGTTGCGCCCCAGATTATGTGCGCGTTAGCGTGGATTTTTGAGGCAACGGCTTCCACAATCATCTCCGCCTCGCGGAGCGTCATGTCCTGGCCGCCGACAACGTTCACCAAAGCCCTCGTGGAATCAGACACGTCGATGTCCAGAAGCGGTGAGTTCAGTGCGTCCTCAACAGCTTCCAAGGCGCGTCCCTCGGAGTCACCCTCTATCTCTGACTCGCCGAGGCCAATCATCGCAGCGCCGCCGTTCGAAAGAACCGCACGGACGTCAGCGAAGTCCAGGTTCACGAGGCCGGGCTTGGTGATAAGCTCGGTGATGCCTTTCACGGCGTTAACGAGTATCTCGTCCGCTACTTTGAAAGCGGCGTTGATTGGCAGGTCCGGAACGATTTCCAAGAGCTTGTCGTTCGGGATAACTATGACTGTGTCGCATTCCTTGCGCAGCTTCTTGAGCCCGCTCAGTGCGTTCTCCATGCGGCGCTTGCCCTCAACAGAGAACGGAAGTGTGACAACGCCGAGTGTTAGTGCGCCCAAATCGCGGGAAATTTGCGCGACGACCGGCGCGGAGCCGGTTCCGGTGCCGCCACCGAGGCCGCACGTGATAAAGACCAGGTCGCTTCCATTCAGGTTGTGGGTGATGTCGTCCTGCGACTCCTTGGCCGCAGCTTCACCCAGGTCAGGGTCGCTTCCTGCGCCCAAGCCACGGGTCACGGATTGGCCGAGCAAGATTTTCTTGTCAGCAATTGTTATCAGCAGGTGCTGGGCATCTGTGTTCATCGCGAGCACTTCGGCTCCCTGGACACCAATCTCTGACAAGCGGATCATAGTGTTGTTGCCGGAACCGCCGGTACCAACAACGCGGATACGCGCCTGGGAGGTTGAGAGAATCTCCTCGAGCTCCTTGTCAGTGAGGCTTGTTGCCCTCTTAGTCTTGCGGGCCTTTACTGAGGCCCTGGCCTTCTTCGCTGCCTTTGAAATAACTGATTTCACGCAAAATCACCTTTGGCGTGCCGTAAGCACTAATAAACTAGTGGCTGTATTGTGCGCATAGGGGTATATATAGGTTTTCCCGTATACCTTTAAAAACCATTCTTGATTATATTGTTGCCATGGGGATATCAGAGCGCACAGCAATTAGAATAAAAAGGCTTGAGATACAGGGCGCCAGGAACATAGCGAAAAAGGGCCTGGAAGCGCTTGCCGCTGACGCCAGGGCGTCAAAAGCCAGGACAGGAAAGGCGTTCATGAAGGAGCTGGAGGCCAAGGCAAAGAAGCTGGCCACAGCGAGGCCCACGGAGCCAGCCCTCAGGAACGGCCTGAACATCGTGCTCAAAGAGGCGCAAATGGCAGAAGGCCTTGGCGAGAGCCAGAGGGCGGCTGTCAGGGCGGCGAAGGCGTACACGGCCGAGATGAAGAGCGCGATTGATGAGATAGCGCGCATCGGCTCCAAGCGCATCCGCAATGGCGACACCGTGATGACGCACTGCCACTCCTCCAGTGTTATGGCCGTGCTCAAGAAAGCGAAGGCGGACGGCAGGAAGTTCAGTGTTGTGTGTACGGAAACGCGCCCGCGATTCCAGGGGAGAATGACGGCAAAGGAATTGCTGAGGGCGAAAATACCGGTAACAATGATTGTTGACTCCGCGGCACGCAGGTTCATGAACAACGCTGACCTGCTGCTCATTGGCGCGGACGCAGTGACATCAGAAGGGTTCGTAATCAACAAGATAGGCACGGGACAAATTTGCCTCGCGGCACAGGAAGCCAAGACAATGGTCGGGTGCACGTGCGAGACATTCAAGTTTGACCCCATCACGCTCGCAGGGGACTGGGAGCCGATTGAGGTGCGGGACACAAAGGAGATTTGGGCCAAGCCGCCAAAGGGCTTGCGGATGAGGAACCCAGCGTTCGACCTCACTCCGCCGGATCTCATCGATTTCCTGATTACAGAGGAAGGGGTTATCTCACCGTTCGAGGCAGGCATCATAATGCGGGAGAAGTACGCATGATTGAGACAGAGATAATCGAGACCGAGAAAGGTGCAGCCATCGGAATCAAGGCAGACCTCAAGCTCCCACTCCTGCTTGTGATAGGTGAAAAAGGGTGGCTCGCATGCGGATACATGAGCACGAGCACGCCGGACAAGACGGGCGAGGCAGCAGCCATTGTATCGGGCGTGAAGACCTTTGATGAGCTTCTGGACAAGGGCATTGTGTGGGCAAGCATCAAGGCACGGGAGCTGGGCATAATAGAGGGAATGAAGGGGCGCGACGCGCTCGAGAAGCTGATGTGAAATGAAGCGTGAACTTAAGTCAAAGTGCATCGACCTCTCCACAGCAGGAATCAAGGTAGTTGTACTCAACAAGGAGGACGCGTTGGACATGGACATGAGCGCCATGGACCGTGTCAGCGTTATCACCAGGGACAACCGCTCCATCACCGCAATAGTTGACCTCACCGACACCTTCGTGCCGCCAGGAAAAATAGGGCTGTTCCGTGAAGTGTACGAAAAGATAGGGTGCATGGATGATGAGCATATAGACATCGAGCCCAAGCCGAAGCCGGACAGCATTCGGTTCATCAAGCAGAAGATGGACGGCAACAAGCACACGGCCGGCGAGATAGACGCAATCATTTCGGACATAATGGGTGAGGAGCTCAGCGATGTTGAGCTGACGGCATGGATTAGCGCGATATACATCCGCGGGCTCGAGAAGGATGAGACCGTCGCACTCACAAAGGCCATTGTCAACTCCGGAAGCAAGCTCAGCCTCCAGGCAAAGCAGGTGTTCGACAAGCACTGCATCGGAGGCGTTGCGGGCAACAGGACGACAATGCTCATGGTCCCGATAATTACCGCGGCAGGCCTGACAATGCCAAAGACATCCAGTAGGGCAATCACGTCGCCCGCGGGAACCGCGGACACAATGGAAGTGCTCGCACCAGTCTCCCTGGGCAAGGAGGACATCGAGGCGATAGTCAACAAGGCCGGCGGGTGCATTGTGTGGGGTGGGGCAGTCAACCTCGCTGCCGCCGACGACCGCTTGATACGGGTAAGGCACCCACTCGCACTTGACCCAAGGGGCATGCTCCTGGCATCAATACTCGCAAAGAAGAGTGCGGTTGGGGCCACGGATGTCATCATCGACATCCCCATCGGCGAGGGAGCAAAAATAAAGACCAAGCAGGAAGCAACCATACTCGCAAAGCAGTTCAATTCACTGGGGCAGTCGCTCGGCATGAACGTGCACTCCCTTCTCACTGACGGGGACCACCCGATAGGCATGGCTGTCGGCCCCGCGCTCGAGGCAGTGGAGACCCTGCGCATACTGAACAACGAGCCCGTGTCGCAAGAGCTCCTGCAGAAGTCGGCGCAGCTGTCCGGCATGCTGCTCGAGATTGGCGGCGTTGTCGAGGAAGGCAAGGGGTTCAAGACCGCACAGTACCTCGTCTCTTCAGGCAAGGCGAACAAGAAGTTCCGCGAGATAATCGAGATGCAGGGCGGCGACCCCGAGATAAGCGTTGATGACATCAAGGTCGGGAAAGTGTCCTACGAAGTCAAGAGCGAGGTCACGGGGCGCATCGAGCACATCAACAACAAGGGCATCAGCGCGACAGTGCGCGGTGCGGGAGCACCGTCTGACAAGGGCGCCGGCATGTACTTGCATGTGGAGGACGGCGACAAGGTGCGCAAGGGCGACACGCTGTTCACGCTTTACGCCAACAGCGACAGGAAGATACAGCAGGCGCTTGACGCGTACACTGTAATGCAGCCAATAAGGTTCGCGAGAATTATTCTGGAAAAGATTAAGTGAGCAGCCACTTACGCTTTTATACGCTTAGGCACACGAATACAAGTGATGGAAAAGCCAAGGGTGTTCAAGAGGGAGACCCACACCATGTGGGGCCACAAGGTGGAGTACATCGGCATCGCAAAGTCAATCAGGATAAAGGACGCGCTCGACAACTTCAGGAACCTTATTGGGCAGGCTGAAGAGCTCAAGCCCAAAGTAACCGTCAAAGAGCCGCATGACTGGCCAAACATCCGCAAGAAGCCCGAGAAAACGCTGAAGTTCGAAGTGGAGCAACCCCAAAAAAAGAAGAAGAGGGACCACATCAGCAACCTCGAAGATATATTTGAGAAAATGGATAAGAAACTTGGCACAAAAGAGGACCTGCTTGTCAGGAAATCGGAAGGCGAGGTAGAGCCAAGGACATACGTGCGCTTTAACACCCACCAATTGGGCGGTGACGACTACATATTCCACATCAGCATCAAGAACGCAAACCAAAAGGAGCGCGAAGCGTTCCACAAGGCTTTCGAAGAGTTCAATGCAGGGAACTTCGGCGGGGAAGATCCGGAGAAATGGTACAAGTACATAATGGATACCGTGATTTCCAAAAATCGCGGGGACAGGCCCAGGCTTTCCAAATAATTATTTCACCAGGCGGTTCGCCGCCTTTTGTGCGCGCTTGAGCACGCGCGCCTCGTCGAGCACCATGATGTTGCCGTTGTGCATCACCATCTTGCCTGCGATGATTGAGTTGGTGACAGGTGACCCTGCGAAGATTGTCTCACGGAGCCGGCAGTCATCGCGCTTTGGCACGAGGCGGTTGCGCATGTCAACCGTGATTATGTCGGCGAAGCAGCCCTCCTTTACATGGCCGACAGTGTAGCCATAAGTGCGCGAGTTCCACGCGAGCGAAAGGAGCTGGTTTAAGGATAATGGTGAGCCGCTGCTCTTCGCGAGCATGCGTGCGTTGTTCAGCTCCACGCGGATGTCGTTGCTCATATTGCTGATGGGGTCGTCCACGCCTATGCCCACGGAAACGCCGCGCTCGAGCATCTCAAGCACAGGGGAGACACCGCTGCCGAGGCTCATGTTGACAGTGGGGCAGTGCACGACCGTGGCACGGCTCTTTGCCAAAATGCCTATGTCTGACTTTGAAACATTAACAGCGTGCACGGCGAGGGTCTTCTCGTTCAATAATCCCAATTCGTGCAGGTAGCCGACGCTTGTCTTGCCGGTGCGCTGGAGAATGTACCCGCGCTCGCCAAGGGTCTCGGCGACGTGCAGGTGGACACCCGTGTTGTGCTCTTTCGCGAGGTCACGCACGTGCTTCAGCAGGCCCTCGGACGCCTCGACCTCGTTCGCGATGCCGAACATCCCTGTCAGCAGGGGGTGGTGCTCAAGGCTTTTCACGAGGCGGATGTTCTCATCCACGTGCTTGCACTCGAACGTGTCGTGCGTCCTAATGTCACGGTCCTTCAGCGTGAGTGCGAGCGTGCCCCTGATGCCAAGCTCGTCGAACGCCTTGGTGACCGGGCGCGACCACGCCGCGTTCACGTTGTTCACTGACGTGGTTCCGGAGCGGATGAACTCTATGCCCGCCACCAGCGCGCCCAGATAAGCGTCCTGGTCCTTGAGCTTTTTCTCCATTGGGAAGAGGACCTTCTGGAACATGTCGAACAAGGGCAAGTCCTCGCCGAGGCCTTGCGCCAAAGTCATCGCCGCGTGGGTGTGGGCGTTGATGAAGCCCGGAAGCACGAGCTGGCCTTTGAGGCCTATGCGCTTATGCGACTTATACTTCTTGCGCATGGCTGCCTGCGAGCCCTTGTCAGAGATGATGCGGTCCGTGATGACCACACTCTCTTCCTTGAATGAGTAGTCAGGCTGCAAAACCTTCCCTGACTCCAAAATCGCTTCCAGTCTAAGACACCTCTCATTAGAATACGGAGGGGGGATAAAAAAGGTTTCTGCTGATAGCGATAAAATGCGTTATCACCACAAAGCACGTGGTTAAGTATAATAATAGGGGGTTGCAAAGGCATAGGGGATGACTGGAATGATTCAGGTACGAATTCACGGGCGAGGGGGCCAGGGGGCTATCACAGCCGCCGAGGTACTCGCTACAGCGGCGTTCAAGGACGGGAAGTACGCGCAGGCTTTCGGCAAGTTCGGGCCTGAAAGGCGCGGGGCTCCAGTGGAGTCATACGTGCGGATTTCGGAAGAGCCCATAAGCATTATGCAGCATGTTTACGACCCGGATATAGTGGTTGTTTTGGAGCCGGGGCTCATGGATGTCATTGACGTCAGGGCTGGAATGAAAGGGGATAAGGTCATACTCAACACGGACACGCCGTGCGAGGGCTGCGTCAATATTGACGCGAACTGCATTGCCATGGACGCAATCGGAAAGGCGATTGTGAACACAGCGATGCTCGGTGCGCTAATCAAGGTCACGGGCATTGCGACAGTGGACTCAGTTGCCGAAGCAATAATGGAGAGGTTCCCGGGGCCTGTCGGGGAAAAGAACGTCGCGGCCATGAAAAAGACTTATGAGGCGGTACAATGACTGGAGGAACAGTTAAGGACGTCGGCTCAACGACGAAGAACAAGACAGGCACTTGGCGCAGCGAGCGGCCGATAGTCGACGCGGAAAAGTGCAAGCGCTGCGGGATATGTGTGCAGCACTGCCCCGAGCCATGCATAACGCTCGACCCGCATGCAGTGATTGACTATGACTTCTGCAAGGGCTGCCTCATCTGCAAAGCTGTCTGTCCATTCGACGCAATAACATCAAAGGGGGAGAGATTGTGCCAAACCAAATAATCGAGGGGTCGCAAGCAGTCGCAAAAATGGTGAGGCTGTGCAAGCCGAAGGTTCTGGCGATGTACCCGATAACGCCAAGCACGCACATTCCAGAGACACTGGCGCAGATGAAGGCCAACGGCGAGCTGGACGGCACCATCATCCGCGTTGAGTCGGAGTTCAGCGCGCTGAGCGCGTGCATCGGAGCCAGCTCCACGGGTGTGAGGGCGTATACCGCCACTTCGTCGCAGGGCCTCGCATTGATGCACGAACTGCTTTTCGCCACAGCGGGAATGAGGCTGCCAATAGTGATTAATGTTGTCAACAGAGCACTCAGTGCGCCACTCAACATATTCAATGACCACCAGGACTCAATGAGCGAGAGGGACTCCGGGTGGATACAGCTCTATGCAGGCACGAACCAGGAGGCTGTCGACATGACAGTGCAGGCGTTCCGCATCGCGGAAGAATGCCTCCTGCCGGTGATGGTGTGCATGGACGGGTTCTACTTGTCGCATACGTACGAGGTCGTGGATGTGCCGGACGACATCAAGGGATTCTTGCCTGACTACCAGCCAGAGCACTGCTACCTTGACCCCAACAAGCCGATGACCATCGGCACTTGGGCGATGCCGGAGCCGTACATGAAGCTGCGCAAGGAGCTTAACGACGCTGCCGAAAAAAGCGTTGGCACCATACAGAAAGTGCACGACGATTACGCAAAGGCATTCGGCCGCGGCTACGGCGACGGCCTCATCGAAGTAACGGGTGAAGGAAGCACTGCCATCGTGTCGATTGGAAGCGTGTGCCAAAACATCGAGGCAGTCGCAAAGGAAAAGGGGATGCAGCTCGTTAGAGTGCGGTGCTTCAGGCCGTTCCCGAGGCAGCAGCTCATTGGTGCGCTGAAGGGCAAGAAGAGCATCATAGTCATAGAGAAGAACGCCGCCCTCGGCTTGGGTGGAGGGGCAATGTTCCACGAGCTCAGGAGCGCGCTCAAGGGATCCGACGCCAAGATAGCGTGCTACGTTGTTGGGCTTGGCGGTGTTGACGTCACGCTTGACTACCTGCGAAAGGTCGCGGATAGTGCTGATAGCCTTGGAGATGGCGAAGTGAGGTGGCAAAATGAGTGATATACTGGCACCGGGGCACACCGCGTGTGCGGGGTGCGGGGAAATAATCGGCGAGCGCGTTGTGCTCGAGGCCATTGGCAAGAACGTTGTCGTGTGCCAGGCCACGGGGTGCATGGAAATCACTACGACTTCTTTCCCGACAACGGCATGGAAGGTGCCGTGGATACACGTCACGTTCGAGAACGCGAGCGCGGTAGCGTCAGGTGTCGCGGAAGCGCTTGCGCAGCAGGGCAAGAAGGCCACTGTAGTCGCCATCGGCGGTGATGGTGGGATGATGGACATCGGCTTCCAGGCGCTCAGCGGTGCAATGGAACGCGGGCACAACATACTGCACGTCATCACGGACAACGAGGCGTACATGAACACCGGAATACAGCGGTCTTCGGGGACGCCGAAGTACGCTTCCACCACCACCAGCCCCGCGGGCTCTGTCCTGCCCGGCAAGGGCGAGTGGAAAAAGGACATTCTCATGGTGTGCGCAGCGCACCACATACCGTATGCTGCAACGGCGAGTGTGGGGTATCTTGATGACCTCAAGGCCAAAGTGAAGAAGGCAATGGAGTACGAGGGGCCGAAGGTCATCCAGGTGCTGACACCCTGTGTGCCGGGGTGGGGCACGGACCCATCTAAGACCGTTAGCCTCGCGAAGAGCGCGGTCGAGACAGGCATCTGGCCATTGTACGAGATAGAGCACGGCAAAGTCAAGATAACGCACAAGACTAAGGAGCTCAGGCCGCCGGAAGAGTACCTCACTGGCCAGAAGCGGTTCAAGCACCTGAAGCCAGAGCACATTGCAGCCATCGGGGAGCACGCTAAAGCTAACTACGAAAGGCTGTTGTCGCTGGAAACAAGCTCACTCCAGCTGTTTTAGGCCGTCGTCCAGCTGTTTTTTGAGGCCGGCCAGCTTGACCACTATTTCACGGGCCTTGGACTGGTTCTGGATGGAAAAGGAAGTCTCGAGTGACACAAGGCCTATCTCAAACTTGGTTGAGGTGAGTGATACCTTTGACACGTTCTGGCCAGCAGCCTTTGCCGCACCAATCTTTTCCTTCACTGCCTTGAGGTCACTGCGGGCGAGTGTGAGAATCTTGTCGCGCGCCGCGTCCCACGCAGCCTTCTTGTTCTTGGCGCCGGTCAATTCCACCTCGAACTCAGTGAATATGGCCATGAGAGTGTCGCCAGCAACCTGCTCTGGCTTTGGCTTCTCCAGGTTCATGCGCAAGGCCTGTAGCTTTGCCAGCACGTCCTTCTCAGGCGGCGGCTTTGCAGGGGGCTCAACCATTGACTTGGGTGGCACGTGCTCCGGAGTGGTTAAGGCAGTGGCGTCGATGGCACCGGTTGAAGACTCGAGCTTGTCGAGCTCACCCTCAAACTCCTTGCGCGACATGCTTGCGATTACTGCCTTGCGAACAAGCTCCTTGAGCCCCTTGTCGAAGCGGAGCATCATCTCTTGCTGCGAAAGAATTTCGTGCTCTGCCTGCTGTATCTTTTCCATGCGGTCGGCGAGCATCTCAAGATTGTGCGACAGGTCAGATACCTTGCCGTCGAGGTTCTTTTCCTTGAGCGTCTTGTTGAGTGTTATAAGCTCTGTCTTGATGGACTTTATCTCAGTGGTGTTATGCTGGTTGCGCTCAGTCCATTCCACGAGCTCGTTCTTCAGGTTCTCAAGAACCTGGTGCAGGTTGTCGAGCTCCACCTTTTCCTTGCCGATTGAGGAGTAAAGGTCCTCGAACTCCTCATTGTGCTTGAGCAGGATTTGCTTGAGGTTATTGAATTTCTGGGTGGACTCGGCGACTTCCTGCACTTGGGCACGGAACTTTTTCATGTCCTTATCCAGCCCAGGGGAAGCAGTGCTTTGCTTGGATAGTGCTGCCAGCTGCCTCCTTAGCTGATTGATATCCTTCGTGTTCTCAATGTTTTCCTTGTTCAGGTCCTCGAGCTCCTTGAGCTGGTCCTCGAACATGAGCTTGATGGTCTGCGCCGAGCCAGAGGGCATGCCTTTCACAGGCATCATCGCGAGCTTCGTGCGGATATCACTGAGCTCCTTCTCGATGTCAGGAGGAACGGCTTTCATAGAGATCTCGTCCAGGCGCTTCTTGAGCTCGTTGATTCTCACTTGGTTTTCCTTGCTTTCCGTGTGCCAGTCCTGCAGCTCAGTGCGAATGTTTTTTATCACGCCAGTGAGCTTTTTTGTGAGCTCTGCGGTCGAAATCTCGTTCGCCATTAGCCGGAAAGAAGCAAGGGGTGTATTTAAAGGTTTACTTCTTATGGCGCGAGAGCACTCCTGCGATGGCTTTAGCCTCATGGCCGCTGATGAACGCGCGGCTAATGACATTACGGAAACACTTGACCGCGTTCTCGGAATTGCGGAGGCCGCTGGACTCGGCGACACCAGAAAACAAGTCAACCAGTGCCTGTTTCTCTCGCGCGTCGCTCTCGCGGGACTCATTGCCCTTCGAGGAAAAGAGCTCGTAGAAAAGTATCGCCGCGGCGTGGGACGCGTTAAGTGAAGGGTAACTTTCTGCGGTCGGGACTCGCGTGACAATGTCGCACTTGCGGAGCTCCGCCGTGGTGAGCCCGCGGGACTCGCGCCCAATCACAAGGCAGTACTTGCCCTTGCCCATGCTTTCGGCAAGCTCGCGCGGAGTGACAAAAGCCCGCGTGGAGTTGTTGTCCGAAGCCGTCTTCGCCGTGGTGCCAATGGCCTCGTCATAAGGCGCGATGGCCTCGTCGAATGACCCTACTATGCGGGCGTTCTGGACCAGGGGCCATGCATGCATCGCACGGGCGCGCGCCATCACCGTGATATCACAGGGGTTCACGAGCACGAGCTCAGACAAGCCAAAGTTGGCCATGGCACGCGCTAGAAAGCCCACATTGCCCGGAGACTCGGGCTCCACGAACACAACAGCCATAGGCACTTTTTTATACCCCCAATTCATAGTAGCGAGTGATGCAGAGGTATTTTGTGGTCGCCGCGCTTTTATTGCTTGCGCTGGCAGCAGCGCAGGATGACATCAGCTTTAGCAAGGCGGTCGCCTTAGCACAGAATAGGTTCCCGGACATCACTGTCGCGGCAAGCTCCAGCCCAAACTACCCCACGGTTGTTGGCAATGACTCATACTGGGTGGTGGAGTTCGATAACGTCTGGGTTCCGGTCGCAATGAGCGGGGGCATAATTGAGGACGGGGGCACACTCGAGATTTTCAGGGTCCACTACGCCTTGCAGCAGGTGGCGTTCCAGCGGAGCAAGGACTCCTACCCAACCGCAAAGCAATCGTCCTTCAACGCCATGCTGTCAGACGTCACGAACGCGAAGCAGTTCATAGGCAACTACAAGGGTGACCTGCCTGCGGATTTTGCGGCTCCGACCAACCGATTGGTGTCAAGCGCAACCCAGCTCGAAAACGCGTTGGACAGCGCGGTGGAAAGCATAGTGGAAGTGCGCGCGAAAGAGACTTCGCTGCTGAACTCGGCGTCGTCATGGGACGACTTCATTGCGTGGCGGACCGGATTCGCCGCAATGCTGGGGGACATCAAGGCAATAGTAAGCACGGGAAACATTTACGAGGAGGACCGCGGTAGCTTCGTGCAGCAGGCGGGCGCTTTCGCTGCTGACGACAGCAATGACATAACAGAAAGGAACACAGCGCAGTCCTTCGCGGCGAACCTCCAGATACCAAACGTGCCCGGAACCTTCCCCGAGCTCGAGACACTCGTCGGCGAGTGGAAGGCGTCATGGCTGGATGTGGCCATCTCTGACGCAAAGCTTGCGGAGGACGCGCAGCTCGTGTACACTGTTTACACCGAGTTCGGAAGCCAGAGCGACATCGTCTCACTGCGCACAGAAGCAGTCGAAAAAGTGAACGCGCTCGAGCTAAAGGCATCGGCCATCATCAACAAGCTGTCGCAATGCTCCACAAAGCTCAAGGCGCCTGACGCCGCATCGTTCGACGAGCTGAACAAGAGCTACACCAAAGCAAGGGAAGCGTACACAATAGGGAACGAGCACTATGGCTCGCTTGACTACCCCAGCGCAAGGAAGGAGTACCGAAACGCGGTGGAGTACGCAGAGGACGCGGAAAAGGAGATCACGGCGCTTGAGGGTGTTGAGTGCCCTGAGGCTGAAAAGCCGGAGCCAAAGGGCATCACAGAGATAATCATTGAGTTCATCACGTCGCTCCCGGGCATAGCGGCAATAGGGCTGCTTGTTGTGCTTGGTGGGCTGTACTGGTGGAACAAAAAGAAGCAGGAAGGTGAATACTATGACGAAGGCTACAATAACCCTGGTTATTAGCTTGCTGCTGCTCACTGTTGCAGCAGCATCAACAGTGGAAACAGTGCAGAAGCACGTTTACACTGACGAGAAGTTTGAGGTTGAGTTCCATACATCAGGCCCCACGAACCAGCACCAAATAGAATTGGAGTTCATGGACCAGGTGCAAGTGGTCTACGTGGACACACTCGCACACGGGGTGCCTTTCAAGGCAACAGTCAAGTTCACTGCGCCTCCATTCGCAGGCGAGTATGAGGTCCGCTCGGGCGAGGGCTCGGCAACCATCAACGTGGAAGAGCCGAGGTTCAGGCTTACGGATGTCAAGGTGGAGCCAAGCATAATCAGCCCGCGAGAGACAACGAAGCTCTCGTACACGGTTGAAAATGTCGGCGACGCAACGCTCTACAATGTGAAGGGCGACATCAGCATAATGCTCGGTGCGGAAAGCAATTACGAAATGTACAGTGGTTGGGAAGAGCTGTTCACGAGCATGGGGCCAGGCGAAAAAAGGACGGTGGTCAAGGAGGTTACCGCCCGCGAGAGCGCTGACGGCCAGGAGAGGATTGGTGTGGAGGTGTCGTATGAGTTCGATGGCGAAACGCATTACGCTTCAGGCGATACGCTGCTCACTGTCGGCGGGGCGCCATGGATTGAGCTGCTCATCATAATCATCCTTGTTGTGCTCGTGGGCCGCGTTGTGCTCGCACGCTACTTGTGAGCATCAGCCAATGGGCCAGTGCAAGGGCCGTAGCGGTCGCTCGTGTCCACAATGCCGTTGGCAAACGGATAAATGCAGACCATGCTCATGCCTTGAAACTCCGAGGGCAGCGAGGACTCGATGACTGTTTCTGTCAATCGGCATGATGCCGCCTCTCGCCTGATGTCATACTCGTGCCTAACACCAGTGAATGCACTCTCGTAAAGCCCTTCCTCGCAGTAAACAAGCTTGTTCGAGCAGAACGTGTCATCACCACAATCCACCGCACCTGTTTGCGTAAAGCCGCCGAATATTGCCACAGCGGCGAGCACGAGAATAACAGCAGCGCCGATGATGACAGCGGTCTTGTAGTCAAACTTCTTGTGGGTCGCGTCATAGAGCTCGGCATCAGCCTGGGCAAGAATCTTCTCTATGTCAATATAAGTGAAGCCCAACACGCGCAAGGACTTGGATATGTCACGGTGCGCGTGGCCCTGCTTAATCAAGGCCTTAATTTGGCGAACCATCACGGCATTGTCACCCTTCTGCATTTTTGGCGCAGGGGCTGCCGGCTCTCCGATATCACCCATCTTGCTTAGGTCGACTTCCTCACCCATGCGCAGGACAAGGAAAAAGAAGTATATAAATCAGCGCTTGTTGTGGATCTCAACCACATCACTATCATGGACTATGTGGTCCAAGCCGACTGTCTGGCCGTCGAACTTCGCGCCCGTGCCCCAAACCTTGGCGTAATTGAAGTTTTCCAGGAAGTCCTTGTGGATTCCCAGGCAGACAGCGCGGATGGTTGGGATGCCCGTGATGATGAGCGGGTCCTTCATGTCAGGCTCCTCGCCAATGCGCTTCATGAAGACGCGCGTGAACTTGAGGGTGGTGAAGATTGAGTCCTTTATCTCTGTGAGGTCACCGTCCTTTTCCGCAGAGAGTATGAGGCACTTGCCCACCTTGTGGTTGGCGTCCCAGAGCTCCTCAATGGACAGGAGGTCACTCTTGTTGAGCACGACTAGCGAAGGGACGTACTTGCGGTTGCCGACCACTGCATCGATGAGCTGGTCCACCGTAACATCGTCACGTATCACGACATCCGCATTGTGGATGGAGTACTCCGCAAGCACCTGCTTGACAAAGTCCTCGTCGAGGTGTGTGAGCTTGAAAGCGCTCGTTATGTGCAGGCCACCCATCACCTTCCTCTTGATGGAGATGTCCGGGGGGTGCTGGTCCAGCCTGAGGTTCGCGTTGTAAAGCTCCTCGCGGATCCTTAGCACCTGCTCGGGCTTGCGCGCGTCCACCAGGATTATGACCAGGTCCGCGTTGCGGACTACGGACAAGACTTCCCTTCCGCGGCCTTTTCCGGTCGCGGCGCCCAAAACGATTCCGGGAACGTCAAGCAGCTGTATTTTGGCACCCTTGTACTCAAGCATTCCGGGGATGACGTCAAGCGTAGTGAACTCGTACGCTGCCACTCTGGAGTCAGCGTTCGTCAGGCGGTTGAGAAGCGTGCTTTTTCCGACTGACGGGAAGCCCACGAGCAGCGCAGTGGCGTCACCAGACTTCCTCACGGCGTAGGACAGGCCTCCGCCGCCGGACTTCTTCGCGGCGACCTCTTCCTCGCGCTTCAGGCGGGCGATTTTGGCCTTGAGCAGGCCGACAGCCTTGGAAGTGGCCTTGTTGTATTTTGTCGTTTTCAGCTCTTCCTCGAGCTCTGCTATGCGTTCGGTTGCGGCCATTACTTTTCACACCATGCCCTGTAAACTACCAGCTGTTCCCATGGTATCTTTTGGGATTCAGCTATTTCATACCCCATGCCCAAAGAGGCAAGCTTTTGTTCTGTGGCACCGATTCCGGTGATGGTGCTCTGCACGAAGAGCACCTGCCCGCCGGGCGCAAGGTGCTCGGGACACTGCTTCAGGAAGCGGTCGAGCACTTCGCGGCCGGTCGGGCCGCCGTCCAAAGCAATGTGCGGCGCCTCCTTGCAGTCAGGGAGGTAAGGGGGATTGAATATGATTGTGTCGAACCTGCCTGTTACCTGGCTGAACAGGTCAGACTTAATGGCGCGGATGCCTCTTGCGCGGGCCGCTTCCACTGCTTCGGGGTCAATGTCAACAGCAAGCACATCCAGCCCGAGGCCCTTCGCAGCGAGTGCCTGGATGGCACTGCCAGTGCCGATGTCAAGCACTTTTCCGCGCGCCCACTGCTTAACTGCCTTTTCCAGGAGGAACGAGTCCTCCATGGGATTGTAGACCATAGGGGGATAGTTGGCACTAAAGGGGAATAAAAAAGGGTAAGGGCTGCCAAGCCCTTAGGATAGGGGTATCGGGCCTGCGCCCATGCCGCCAAGAATCGCAGCGCCAAAGATAGCCACCAACAATGCTATCATCGCAACGAGGAGGCCGATGATGATGAGAGCAGGTATCAGCACGGCTATCAGTGCCTTGATGGTGCTCATCTTCTGGACCTCGCGCGTGAAGATTACGGTTACGTAAAATCCATAGAGCGACACGAGCATTGACGGTATCATCATGACCATTGCAACCAAGCCACCTATTGCCGGGCTGAAGCCGATGAACAGCGCGGTGACAATGGCGAGCAAGCCGGTCACGGTTGTCGACAATATGCCCACAGCGCCACTAGCGTACTGCATTGCACCGTAGTACTTGCCGAACGGGGCCTTGCCCCCAAGCAGCTTGCAGATTCCCCAGATGATTCCGATTGCAATGAAGCTGATGATGATGGCGAAGATAAGCGCGGGAAGTACCAATATAATCACGCCGAGTATGGTGCCGATCAGGCCACCTATCGCGTTGGCGAGGAGGGTGTTGTTGCCAAAGACAAGGCCGACAATACCCGCCACGAAGTTTGCGATAGTTGTCAGAACAGCGTTCACAACCAGTATGATAAGTGAGGCAACTAACAGCACTTTTACCCCGTCACCGATGTCTGTTTTGGCTGCAATCTTGTTGGCAGCCTTTTTTGGTGAGAGTATAGCGTCCTTAAATTTACTTAGCATAATGAAACACCTCTGGGGTAGACAACCAAAGAGAGATATATAAAGGTTTACGTGCGCCCGGGCTTGCCGGAGAAGTAGACTCCGATCACCATGCAGAACAATGCGGCAGCAGCGTGGATGCCCCCTGTTGCCAACAGGACGACGCCGGTCTTGATGTCAGAGAAGTCCAGGGTGATTACGGGCGGGAACACCATGAAGACAGTGTACAAGAGGAGCAAGGCCCCAAACCCGAGGAAGACCATTGATATTGCGAGGCGTATCTTGGTTGGGCCTGATAGCAAGGTGTCGATGTCCACGCGGTTGAGCTTCTGCTGCTCGATAATCCGGAGGTTTTCCTCGCGCACCTTTTTCACGGCAAGGCCCATGTCCGCGACTTTCTGGTTCACGGTCTTCGCGAACTCGCCGACAGTGTTCTCTGTGTCAGCGGTGACAGAGCCCTTGATTACGTCGAGCTTGGACTCGATGGACTTGTCGACCATGTCGTTGATGAGCTGCTGGCTCTTCTTTATCTTTTCCTGCACGAAGTTCGCCATCTCACGCTTGAACTTCGAGTAAATGTCCTGGTCAGCGACCTTCATTATCTGCTTCACTTGGTCATCTGTCAAGCCGAGCTGGCGGAGATTACCGATGATCTGGTCATCACTCATTCCCTCGGCGCGCATGTCCGCGACGACCTGAAGTATCTTTGGTTTCGCTGCCACGTGACCACTTCTTTTTTATATTACGGGTGAATTAATGGCTACAGCTATTTAAAGGTAATTGGTGATCCCAAACGATTGAAATCCCCACGCTATCCAAGAAGTACGTGCTCAGCATCGGCCTGGTGATAGGCATACTGGTATTGGTTGTTAGCGTTGGCGTTACGGTCTGGGAGTTCAACGACCTTGTCTCCCCCATCCTTGCACCAAAAGGCACGCTCGAGGCATCATTCGACGCGCCAGAGCAGGGCAGGCAAGCCGGCACATGGGAAGTCACGGTGACAATAAAGAACATCGGTGACAAGCCAGCAAAGGACATAACCATCAGGGTGCCTGCCAGCAACGTGATAAAAGGCGACCAGAGCGAAATAAGCCTTATACAGCCGGATGAGAGCAAGAAAGCCACACTGCAGCCGGAAATAAAGAGCACGGCACAGCTCGGGAAACAGGCGGTCACAGCCATAGTAACCATGGAAGGCTCACCACCCATAGAGCACGAGTTCACAGTGGACGTCATTTTGCCTTCGTGAATGAGCGAACCTGGATACGATAATTATATAAAGCTTGTTTGCCTCAGTTAACCCCATGGATTCTGTCAAGAAAACAATTGCGGGAGAGATATCCCTCTCCACGAACCCGGGAGCCAGCATGAAAAAGTGGCGCGAGATATTCGGAATCACGCAAACACAGCTGGCCAGCCATTTGCAGATCACGCCGTCAACAATCAGCGACTACGAGAGTAACCGCAGGAAGTCGCCGGGCATAGGCGTCGTCAAAAGGTTCGTGGATGCACTCATTGACCTGGATGCCAAGGAAGGAGGGTGGATACTCAAGAAGCTCTCGCACACAGAGCAGACGGATGCCTTCGAGCTCGACGAGTTTGCCGAGCCAGTGGCAGCCAAAAGGATAATCGAGGCTGTCGGCGGGAAGATTATCACGAACAAGAGGAAGATTTCCGTGACAACCGTGCTCGGGTATTCCATCGTGGACTCCTTGCGTGCTATTCTCGAGCTGCCGGTGGACGAGTTCTCAAAAATCTATGGGCCCACCACCAACCGCGCGGTTGTGTTCACTCGCGTTGCCACGGGCAGGAGCCCGATGGTCGCCATACGCGTTACCAAGCTCAAGCCCTCACTCGTGATTTACCACGGCCTGGAAAAGCTTGACGACCCTGTCGCCAGAAAAATCAGCGAAGTCGAGAAAATCCCTGTGGTCGTGACCACTATGGACTTGGACACCATAAGGAAAAACCTGGAATCACTGTGATTGACGAAAACAACCGCATTGTTTCTAATTGACGTGGGAAGGATTAAGAAGGCGCCCAAACCTAACGGGGGGCTTCGAGGTAATACAATGGTTGGAATAGTTGGCTACGGCGCATACGTCCCTCGATACAGGATTACGGTCGAGGAAATCGCTGCAGTCTGGGGCAAGAACGCCGAGACATACAAAAAGGGCCTGATAATAGGCGAAAAAAGCGTTCCCGGGCTTGATGAGGACACGATTACCATTTCTGTGCAGGCAGCGAAGAACGCAATCAGGCACGGCGCCATCAACGCAAAAAACATCGGCGCAGTATACGTTGGAAGCGAGTCCCACCCCTACGCTGTAAAGCCATCGGCCACTGTTGTTGCTGAGGCCATCGGCGCAACACCGAACATGACCGCGGCGGACTACGAGTTCGCATGCAAGGCAGGAACAGCCGCCATACAGACGTGCATGGGCCTTGTTAAGTCGGGAATGGTTGAGTACGGCCTCGCGATTGGGGCGGACACCAGCCAAGGGCGGCCGGCGGATGCGCTGGAGTACACGGCGGGCGCAGGCGGAGGTGCTTTCGTGATAGGCATGGAGGACACCGTCGCGGACATCGAGGAGACCGTCTCATACACAACGGACACCCCCGGGTTCTGGCGCAGGGAGGGGCAGGAGTACCCCCGCCACGGCGCCAGGTTCACGGGCAAGCCGGAATACTTCAAGCACATTATTGAAGCCACAAAACTGCTAATCCAGAAAACAGGGTATGGCTTTGATGACTTCGACCAGGTAATACTCCACCAGCCCAACGGGAAGTTCCCGCTTCGCGCAGCGAAGATGATGGGCATACCCGCGGACAAAATGAAGCTTGGCCTGCTGACGCCACGCATCGGAAACCTTTACTCTGGAGCAGTTCCTGTCGCGCTCGCAAACGTGCTTGACTACGCAAAGCCGGGTGAGCTGCTGTTGGTCACATCATTCGGCTCAGGGGCCGGAAGCGACTCGTTCGCCATACGCGTCACTGACGCTATTGAAGAGAAGCGCGCGAACGCAACACCTGTCGAGACTTATCTAAAGAAAACGAAGAACCTCACTTACGGCAGGTACGCAAAGCACAGGCATAAAATAAGGATGTGAACATGGTGCGAAACGTAGCAATCATTGGCACGGGCATGACAAAGTTCGGAGAGCACTGGGAGAAGAGCCTCCGCGACCTCATAGCTGAGGCAGGCGCCAAGGCTGTGGACGACGCGGGAATAAGCGGCAAGGACATCCAGGCGATTTACGGCGGCACGATGAGCGCCGGAAGGCTGAATGGCCAGGAGCACATTGGCGCACTGATAGCCGACACCCTTGGGCTGAACCCGCTGCCGAGCACGCGCATCGAGGCAGCATGCGCATCAGGCGGGGTTGCCCTAAGGGAAGCGTATCTCATGATAGCCGGAGGGCACTACGATGTAGTTGTCGCAGGAGGCGCGGAGAAGATGACTGACGTTTACACAGAGCAGGCATCACTCGCGTTGGGCGGGGCAGCTGACCAGGAATGGGAAGCGTTCTTTGGGGCCACGTTCCCGGCGCTGTACGCCCTTCTGGCACGCAGGCACATGTATGAGTACGGGACCACGGAAGAGCAGATGGCACGGGTGAGTGTTGTTAACCACCACAACGCCGCACTGAACCCGCTGGCCCAGTACCCTTACCCGATTACTGTTGATGATGTCATGAAATCAGCTCCCATCGCAGAGCCATTGAAGCTTTTGGACTGCTCGCCGCTCACAGACGGCGCTGCCGCGGTGGTGCTTGCGAGCGAGGACTTCGCGAAGAAAATGTGCCAAGAGCCTGTGTGGATAAAGTCAAGCGCACAGGCAAGCGATACGCTGCCGTTGCATGACCGCCGGCTTGTGACGGCCATCGACGCGTCAGTGCTCGCAGGCAAGCAGGCACTCGAGCGTGCGAAGCTGAAGCATAAGGACATAAGCGTGCTCGAAGTGCACGACTGCTTCTCCATTGCAGGCATAATAGCTGTCGAGGACTTGGGCTTTACGCGCAAGGGAGAGGGCGGCAAGGCATTTGAGGAAGGTGTGTTTGACCTCGGAAGCGATGTGTCAATAAACACATCTGGAGGCCTCAAGGCATGTGGGCATCCTGTTGGCGCTACGGGCATTAAGCAGGCTGTCGAAGTAACACTTCAGCTGCAGGGCAAGGCAGGCAAGCGGCAGGTTGACGCAGAGTACGGGATGACCCATAACGTTGGCGGAAGTGGTGCCACTGTCGTGGTGCACACTTACGGGAGGGATGTATAATGCCACACAGGAAGAGTCTCGCGCTCGTGTGGCGCAGGAGAGAGCAAAGGTACAAGATGGTCGGCACGAGGTGCGCCACTTGTGACGGGCACTTTTTCCCGCCGCGCGGCTTCTGCCCCAATTGCCGCAGAAAAGGCCGGATAGAAGAGAAGGAAATGGCGGGCACAGGAAAAGTGTTCTCGTACACGACTGTTTACGCCCCACTGGAAGGTTTCGAGGAGCTCGCGCCGTACGTAATGGCGATAGTGCAGCTTGATGAGGGCCCGCGATTGACGGCGATGCTCTGTGATGTCGAGCCCGAAGACGTGGAAATAGATATGCCCATACGGGCGGTGTTCCGCAAGATAAGTGAGGACGGAAAGTCAGGCATTATCCATTACGGGTACAAGTTCCGCCCTAACAAAAAGTGAGCGGCACTAAGCCCAGGACCCATATGGCGCCGCCAGCAACAAGAAAGGCAGAGGCAACCTTCCAGCCGAAGTCAACCAAAGCTTAGCTAGGATTCTCAAGCTCTTCCAAAGCGCGGCCCAAGCGGCGCGCTGAAATATAGAGGAAGGGAAAGCCAAAGAGCACTGCAGCGAAGCAGGTGTAGCCAGCAAACGCGAACCAGTCAACACAGGTCATATCCTCACCGAGATGGTTACCTTGTAGCGCCGCTTGCCGGTGGACTTGTCCAGGCCGACAAGGGTGTATGACTCATTGGTTTCACAGGCATACGTCTTGACAAATGCCTGGAGCGCCTTCTTCGCAGCCTTCATCGAGCCGAAGTAAATGTTGACGCCGTTCTTCACGCGCTCGTAACGGAACACCTCCGCCTCGCGATGATTCTTGATTAGCGCACGATTCGCGTTGCGCAGGAAATTCATCGCGCTCTTCAGGCGATCAAGGTCTATCTCCTTGCCCTTGGGGCGCAGCTGCACCAAGGCCTCGTAGTAAGTGCTGTCCTTTCGCGCGCAGACAGGGCACTGCTTCTTGATCATGCGAAGGCCAATCTTGCGCTCAAGCATGACCTCCTCACCACCAAGGGTGCCAGTAACAACAATAGTGTAGAAGCGGACCTTGCCCTGCTCGCGGCCGGGCTCTATGGATACGGAATGGTTTTCAAGCTCTGTGCGTACCTTCGAGCGGATGAGCTCGTGGATAGTGTCCTCATGGCCGGAAGCCCACTCGCCGTGGGCAAAGTTGCGCAGGCACTCGGGGCAATACTCAAGCTCTATCCTGTCAGGTATCTCCAGGACATTCGGGTGGTCGGCCATATAGCAATTGACGCAGAAGCCCTTGAACAATGGCTTGCCACTCTCACCGCACTTGGGGCAAAAGCGTGATGGCGTCACAAGTAGTCCTCCAGCTTAATCTTGTCCCTCAAAGAAGGGGCAAAGGAGTACGCTCCGGTCTCACTCTCGGCCCACGAGCGCAATGCCTCACACTGCTCAGTGTCACCGTGGTTCACGATGACCACATTGGCCTCGGACGCCTTGATGAAGTCATGTATGCCATGCTTGTCGCAGTGTGCGGAAAAGTCATAGTAGCGCACGAGCGTGTCAGAGAAGTCCAGCTCAAAGCCATCCGCATCATACGAGTGGTCCGCAAGCAGCCTGTAGCCCGGAGTGCCGGGCACCTGGTAGCCCGTGAAAAAGACGGCGCTTTTGTCTACGTCGCCAAGCTCCTTGATATAGCGGACTGCGGGGCCACCCGACAGCATGCCGGCCGTGGACACGATGACGGAGGGCTCGTCGAACACAGTGTCGCGCATGCGTGGGTTGTTAATCCAATTCGCCCACTTCATCGCGCTGTAAAACGTCTGGTAATTTGCGAGGACCTCCGGGAAATCAATGTATATCTCACTGATGGCACGGCTCATGCCGTCAAGGAACACGGGCACGTTGATGTTGTTGTTGTAGAGCATCGTGACCAGCTCTTGCGAGCGGCCGACAGCGAATGAAGGCAGCAGGACAGAGCCGCCAGCCTCAACAACAGCGCGGATGTCCGCGATGAACTCTTTCTCCAAAGCCTTGCGGTCAGGGTGCTCGCGGTCGCCATAAGTGGCTTCCACGATGATGGCGTCACACTTCGGCGGCGGCTTCGCGCCATTGTGCATGTAAGTGGGGGTGTCCTTGAAGTCACCAGTGTAAAACACGCTCGTTTTCTTGTCGCGGACCATGGTGCATGCGGCACCAAGGATATGGCCGGCGTCCCTCAGCTCCACGGAAATGTCGGAAGTCACGTCCTGCGGCTTTTTGTACCCGCAGGCATTCGTGTTGCGCAGCATGGCGCGAAGGTTTGATGACGTGTAAATGTCATTCTTCTTCAGGCGGGCAATTTTCATGGAGTCCTCCAGCAGGACCTGCGTGATTGGCACTGTGCTGGTGTGCGTGATGACCTTGGGCTCAGCAGCGCGGAACAGGAAGGGTATGGAGCCTGAGTGGTCCAAGTGCGCGTGCGAAAGGACGACGGCATCGAGGTACCCGTGGATGGGCAGAGGGTACGAAGGGTGGGGCGTGTCCGCGTCACCGATCTTCATGCCGTAGTCAAGGAGGACCTTGCTTTTTCCTGTGTCCAGGAGGACAGCGCTGCGGCCTACTTCCTTGGCAGCACCCAAAAGAGAGATTTCCAGAGAATCACCAACGATAGTTTAGCCGGGTTACGTTTATAAACCTTGTTCGTGTTTGCTCGACTATGTTATCGGCCAAGCAGAGTGCAGCCCTCCTCCGAAAATACCGCATACCCCCCGCAAAAAGCACTGTCGTGGCTGATGAGGACGGCGCAGCCAGGGCTGCCAAGAAAATTGGCTATCCCGTGGCCATCAAAGTGGACTCCGAGGACATCATACACAAGACAGACAGCGGTGTCGTTGCATTTGGCCTGGAAAATGAGCGGGAGCTTCGAGCCGCGTTCAAGAGAGTGATGCACCGGGCAGGCAAGGCAAAGGTGAGAGGGGTGGTAGTCCAGGAGAATCTCACGGGCACCGAGATAATCATCGGCGGGAAGCACGACTCACAGTTCGGCGAAACGGTTCTCTTTGGGATTGGGGGGATATTCGTGGAAGTGTTCAAGGACGTAGCGCTCAGAGTGACACCGTTCTCGCGCAAGGAAGCAGGCGAGATGGTGCGGGAGATAAAGGGCTACCCCATTCTTCAGGGGACGCGTGGCAAAAAAGGCGTTAACACACGCGCGATAGTCGACACGATAATGAAGGTGCAGAGGCTCATGGACGATAACGAAATCGCCGAGCTTGACATTAATCCGTTGTTCGCTGACGAGAAAGGGGTCAAGGCAGTGGACGTAAGGGTAATAATGAGGTGAAACAAGTGTACAGGATAAGAATTCACGGGCGCGGCGGCCAAGGTGGCAAGCTGGCGTCAAAAATCATCGGGAGCGCCGCGTTCCTCGAGGGATACGAGGTCCAGGACTTCGCGCGCTACGGTGCTGAGAGAAGGGGGGCACCAGTCGAGGCATTCGTGCGCATCGACAAGGAAGAGATACTGGAGCGCGGGTACATCGCAGACCCCAACATCGTGATAGTGCTCGATGACACGCTGCTCGACGTCGTGGACGTCGCCAAAGGGCTGGACAAAGGCGGGCTCATACTCATCAACTCAACGAAGAAAGCGTTCCCAAAGCTCAAGGGGCTCAAGGTCATCATGGTTGACGCAACAAGCATCGCGCTTGAGGCACTGGGGAAGCCAATATACAACACGGCAATGATTGGCGCATTTGCCAAGGCCACGGGGCTCATAGACTTCGAGCACATCAAGAAGGCGCTGCAGCACGAGATAGGCAAGAAAGTGGGCAAGGACGTGATTAAAGGCAATATGCAGGCAGTGAAAAAGACGTTCAAGGAGACGGAGGTGGCCGCATGACAAAGGTGCTGAAGGACAAGTACGAGTTCGAGAAAGGCGTGCCCGTAATCCCCGCGAACGCGAGCTCACGCAAGAACAAGACAGGCGCATGGCGCCTGTACACGCCGGAGATAGACTACTCACGGTGCATCAAGTGCCGCACATGCTATGTCTACTGCCCGCACGGGGCCATTGACTGGGTGAAAGGCAGGCCCGTTATCAACTACACGTTCTGCAAGGGCTGCATGATATGTGGCGACAACTGCCCGGTAAAATGCATCTCGAACAAGGGGGTGAAGAAGTAATGGAAAACCTGATTACGGGGAACGAAAGCGCGGCATGGGCTGCACGCCTCGCGAAAGTGGACTGCATACCAAACTTCCCAATCACGCCGCAGACAGAGATTATCGAGACGCTCGCCAAATGGAAGGCCGACGGAGTGGGGGACTACGAGTTTTTCACGATGGACTCAGAGCACTCTGT
>JAUVIW010000008.1 GCA_030592525.1 archaeon | reverse complement strand
TTTTGAACGTTTGGTGGGCGTGCCGAGATTTGAACTCGGGACCTCCGGTTATCCCCGGCCACTACCGGGTGTTCCAGTGCGCGGCCATATAAGACCGGCGCTCTGACCAGACTAAGCTACACGCCCACGAGTGCATTATTTTCCTTAAAGGGCTTTAAAAAGCTATTCGGTTTCCTTGGGCATGTCTTTGAGCGAGCTCACCACGTAGTTCTTGAGCACGTCCCGGTGGTCCTTGTCAAGCATACCACCAATATCCTTGTGAACGGCAGTAGCGATGCTCTCTGCCTTAATGCTTTTGTCGGAGACACCGTAAGACAGCTTTCCGAGACTCTGCCGGATTTTCGTGAACAGGCGGTTCTTGTCCTTGTGCCAGCTCCCGATATCCAGCTTCTTGAGGATGTCCTCTGTGAGCTTATGGCTATTGCCCCAAACCACCTGCGAGGGAAACTCGCGCTTCCAGTCCTCTTCCTCAAGCGAGTCGCGCAAGAGCTCTTTCTTACCGCCCTTCTTAATTTCCTTGGACTTCTTCGGAAGCTTATCCCACTCCCCGTCAATCTCCACCATGAATGCATCCGCATGCTGCGCCCCTTCAGAGGGGTACGCACGCGACAGCCCATTGATTATTGCGCCCTTTATGTCCTCATGGTTTTCATTAGCATGGGGATGGTCACAAAAATCCTTCATGGACATGTTCGGGTTTAGCTTAACCTTTTTCTCGATGATTCGCTTCACGCTCACACTGAGCTTCTTGATGGACTTTGTAGTATAGAACTCGTGGATTTTCTTCTCCAACGGCTTCTTCTCTGTGGGCAGGCAAATATTGTTAGCCACCACCAGTTTTTTAAAGGAATTCCCCCTTAAACGAAGATATGCACTTAGAGACCAAGCGCCAGGCAGTCCACGGCGTCAGCGGCATAATGTTCGCCGCCGCCGTGTGGTTCCTGCCACTACAATGGGGGTTCGCACTGCTCGCAACAGCAGCAGGGCTCACGTTCTTCTTCCGCAAGCAGCTGGAGCACGGAAGGGACTTTATGCTGGTCAACAAGCTCATCAAGCACACAGAGCGAAAGGGCAAGCGCATTGCCTCGGGGCTGCCGTGGTACTTCGCCGGCGTGCTCACGGTGTTCGTAATCTTCGGGCTCGTGGCAAGCGTGCCCAAGGAAATCATTGTCGCCACAATGCTCATCATCGCCATAGGCGATTCTTTGTGCACCGGCGTCGGAAGGAAGATAGGGAAGCGCAAGCTCCCGCGCACCACGACCAAAAGCTATCGCGGGTCACTCATAGGGTTTTCGTTCGCGTTCATCGCGGCAGCGGTTGTGCTGCAGCCCCTGGGAACCGAGACAGCCATCGCCGTTGCTTTCACCGGGTCGCTGATAGGAATGCTCGCCGAAGCATACATCAAGCTGGATGACAACTTCACGATACCCGTGCTGAGTGCTAGCGCAATGGTGATAACTTACTCGTGGCTGCTCATCCCATAAAGATTACTCGCGGAGAATGGCTTCGTCAGGCGTGAAATTCGCTTTCAGGACGAGCATGCGGAACTCCCCAGAAAAAGTGTTTTTGAAGGAGTGCTCCTCTTCCGCATCAACGACAACAACATCACCAAGCGAGAGCTCCAGCTCCTCACCGGCAACAAGCATGGTTACGCTGCCGCTGACAGCGTAGAAGACCTCGGCGTGGCCGTGCGCGTGCGGCGGCACGAAGCCGCCGGCAGGCACGATCACATCCTGCACGAGGTTGATTGTCTTCGGCACGTCATCAAGGAGGACTTTCTTGCTGTAGTTCATCCCGTGCTTTCCGTGCAGCCACTTGCCATCAGTGGCCTTAATGAATTTCATGGTATCAAAGAAGCGTCTTGATCAGGTCGGTTCGCGTGACAATGCCGACCAGCTTATCGTTCTCTAGTACGGGCACGAGTGTTTCAGTGTACTCGCTCATTATGTCCGCGACCTTGCTCACGTGGTCCTCTGGCGACACCACCTTGGGGTACTCGCCCATTATCTCTTCGGCAGTAGCCTTCTTGAGCTTCGCGAAATCCAGCTCCACCTCATGCACTTCCTCTTTCGCGGAAAGCACGGCCTCAATGAAGTCGAACGGCGCAGGCAGCCATAGCTTGGTGCCAAACTCATGGACCTCCATGAAGTCAAGGATGTCCTTCTCGCTCACGACGCCGAGCAGGGTGTCGCCGTCGCACACAGGGGCGGCCCTGATGCGCTTGTCCTGGAATTTCTTGACTATATCCAGTATGTAGTCACCCTTACGCACTCTTATGGGGCGCTTGTTCATCACGTCTTGGACTTCCATGTCGGAAAGATACAAAGCAAAAGTATTTAAACCATTGCCCCGACAAGATAGCTCCGTAGGTGTTTCTACATGCAGGTAAAGGACTTAGAAGTAAGGAAAGCCGTCGACAACATCGAGCTAGAGGTTGTTGACATGGACGAGGCCCGTGACTGGAGCAACGCTCGTGGTTCAGGCCGTGTCGTGAACGTCAAGGTAAAGGACGAGACAGGCGAGGTCAACATGACTCTCTGGAACCAGGACGTCGACAAGATTAAGAAGGGCGACAAGATAGTTGTTGAGAACGGCTGGTGCGGAGAGTACCAGGGTGACAAGCAATTGTCAACCGGCCGCTTCGGCAAGCTCACTGTCCAGGAATAAGATCGTAACCGTTCTTTTTTCATTGTGGCTTAGCGCTAGCTCAGAAATAATAGTCGTACGACGAAGCCCTATCAGTTATCGCGAGGACGATTATGTCATCACCTTCCTGTGCAAACGCCTCGACGTGCATTATCGGCGCGCCGATGGGTATTACCTCAAAGTGATAGTAGCATGTATATGTGCCGTTCACCATATCGCCTTCAGGCGCTTTGAAGAGACCGGCTGCAGCCGAGCCATGGTACTCCTCTGTCTCTCCAACGCACTTCGCCTTAATGCCCGTGCGGTTGCCAGTCAACTCGAACACTGCCTTCATGCCATCGTCAGTGCGGTTGAACATATACCTTAGCTTTATCGTGCCGATTTCAGGCACGGTGAGGTGCATGTCCACCTGGCAAACACTCCTGCCCTCAACTTCACTTATGCCGATGACTTCATAGTGTATCTTGTCCGAGTCCAAATACACACCTTCGGCGCACATGGTGCCATACTCTTTGTAGAAGCCCTGCTCTTCCACAATCAGTTCGCCAAGATCTTTGTACACCTCAGCCATCGTGCCGGAGCAAGCCTTGTCGTAGTCAATCGCCTTAATGTCCGACTCACCTATGGAAATCATGCAAGTCATGCTCGTTCCGTTGAACGGCGTCTCCAATATGGAGCCGAGGTTCTTGATGAACACCTCACACTTGCCGTCCTGCTCGCCATTGACCGCGATGAAAGTGACGACGCCGTCCTGTGCGCGAGTAAAGTTCGCGGGAGAACAGTTCTGCATCGCGCTCACGATACACGCTTCGTCAGCGGCGCACGCCTGCACCTGCGCTTCGGGAGTGACAGCATCCCAAGGCATGAAAACTATGAGTATGAGCACCAAAATCAAGACGGCGAATATGGGTATGTGCTTGGTCTCCATCAAAGAAACCCCCCTTCAACAATCTTCTGTAGCTGCTCACGCTGCTTCACTTCTTCTTCGTATGGAACCACGTCTGAATCATTATTCTGATTCGCAAGTGGCTGGAATTGAAGTAATACACCACAGTCAAAAACTTCTTTTTTGTAAACATCCATCCCAGCAATTTCCTTTATGCAGTTATCAGTAACAAGATCTTTACCGATAAACAACACGCTGTTAAGCCATACTTTCAAGTTAGAAAACGTCTTAGCTTCGATATCCTCCCAAAACTGGTCAATGCTCCATTCCTTACCCCAACCTGAAACAAGTATGGTCGGTTCCACCTCCTTTATGAAAACACGAAGGAAGCTCAAAAACCAGCCCTCATCAGAATCGAAAACATCTCTAATCTGGTAGCCCGTACTAATATTACAGTAATCAGGCAGTTTAGAGTCAAACACGTTGACAAACAGCCCCATTGGTTGATTATCCATTTCTTCTATCACAAGATTATCAAGAACAATAGCTTTGCCTTTTCCAAAAAACCTATCAGGGTTTTTGAGAACTTCTTCCTTCTTGAGAACTTTTTGGGGGTGGAGAGGGTACTCTGGAATATCGGTAGTATAATCTGTCCACTCAATCTCATTTTTAACGAATTTCTCAACTATAGCAGAATAAGCCTTAGCAATTTTCTCGTCAGTCACACGATTCTTCCTAATGAGGCCATCAGCAAACAAACCTATGCTCAAATTATCACCCCTTGCACAAACAATGTGCTGCCTTCGTCAATCATCATGCCCTTTACTGAAGAAGAAGCTATTAAATTAGCGGCATTAGTAGCCTGACCTTTACCTACATAAACCCAAAGTTCAGCTGTTGGCTCATTAGCAGCCAAATACTTCAAGTACCTATCGATTTGACCTGTTGTGAGAGAGGATACTGAATTCTTTGCTTCTGCGTAAATTGTTTTTCCACCACCCGTGAGAACAAAATCGGGGTTTAGGGCAGTTGAACCCAATCTAGGCTCAAATTTGAGAGTCATACCCGGGAATATTTCAACCAGGTCGTCTGCTACACGCAATTGGTAAAGGGAACCCTTGAGGTTATCTGCATTACCCTTAAGCATTGGCGTCAACACTTCATCGAAGCCAATTCTGTGAGCGTGACGTGCCATGCTGTCCATGAACTCATCCAAAAGCGAAGGCGCTCTCTTTTGAACGTTTTCGAGCGCTTCGACAACGAGTTTCTCAGCATTGGCATAACTCTTTCCTCCTTTAACAAGGCCTTCAATGATCTCATTGCGCTTCAATGTACTACCCAAAGCAGCTTCGCCGACGTTCTCAACAACTTCAGACACACCATCTCTAACAACAATTTGGTCGCCATTCTTAAGCGTGATTTCAAACACGTCATCGCTAATGCTTGTGACAGCAGAAATCTTTCCAGCATTCTTCGCGACCTGGTCTACAAGCTCACCGTTCGCAAAGAACTTTTCGAAGCCTACTTGCTCGCCGAACTTTATCGCAGCCTTCACAGCGTCATCGTCGTACACACCAGCAATCTTCAGCAAGTTACCAAGCGTCTCATCCGAGATAATGCCCCTGCGAACCTTCTCTGCCAACGACACCACAACATCCGGCGCCATCTTCTCAGTTATTTCCTGAGCAGCTTCCTTACCAAATCTCTCCAGCAACTCCTCCCCAGCTTCCTTCATGAACACCTTGGAACCCTGTTCAACTGCTTCGCTAGCACCTGGAATGATATTAATCCCGAATATGAAAGCCTGCATGCCAGCCTTGAACTCCTCACCGCGCTCATCCGCCTTAGTCATGCGTTGATGGCTCGTATAAGCGGTGATAAGCATCTCGCCACCAAAGCCTATGATTGCACCCCAGCAAGTCCCTCCGGCAGCCCACCAAGACAAAGCACAACCCACTGTGGACACGCCTCCAAGGCCTAAGAACCCGTAACCAATATAATCCAGGGTCTCAAGCAATTCCTCTTCAGGGTACGCAAGATAAAACAGTTTTTTCTCAAGCTCTTCAAACTTGTCCTTGCACCACTCACAATCATCAAGGCTCTCACGCGCATCAGCCAGCGCACTGCCAGAAAGTATTGGTGACCTAGAACACTCCTGCTGGTAAGCACCATACATGTTAACGTAGCCAGCTGCAGTCACCGAGCCCTGATTTGAACACGCCACGCTGTCCTGCCACTGCGCCATCGCAGAATTGTCCGCGCGATTAATCTCATACCTGTAATCATCACAAGCTCCATCCGCCGGCTTCTTTGCATCAATGTAAGTCAGCCACAAGCCGTACTCAGTGACACTCATCTCACCAGTGACCTCTGAAATGCTGTTCTTGATAGAGAAGTAAGTGTCCCAATCACATTTAAATGTCCCGAACAGTAAACTAACAGACGCAACTGTCAAGCGGCCGTTCGAATTAAAGCTGGCTTCGGGAACAAACTTGGTGATTATGCCATCCAGGTTTTCCGTCAGCGGAACGTCATCGTTCCACTGCGAGTCACCGAAAAAGCCATCCTCTTCTTCAGTATCAGACCACATATCCGGCGTAATTTCCTTGAACCCGTCATCAGTACGAACCGTTACTTTCGTTAGCTCACCACTTCCATCAGTAGTATAAGAGTAAGCCCATTCGTCATCACGCGAGTAAGAACTAGAATCACCCCCATAATCCTCCTGGAAAACAAAGACCTCGTCATCACTTTCCGGCGGCGGGCCGCCCGAGGAAATTATCATGCCTTTGCCTGTTGCGGGTGCGACCACGCCGATGAATCTGGTTGCGAAGTGGTATGCCTGCTCGCCTGAGCCGGCGGCGGTTACTTTTATTTTGTAAGTGGAAGCGGATTTTGTTGTGCTGCACTCGCCGCCGCTTGCGGCAGTGCACACCTCAGAACACGTTGAAGTCATTAGCACTGCTGTCGTGCTTGGGTAGGTTGCTTCGAGGCGTAGTGTTCCTGCGCCCGTGCTGGACAAGTCCAGCTCATAAATGTCGTATTCGCCGTCGGTTGTGCGGCCGCCGGCACCGTCGCCCGCGGAAAGAAAGTAGTCAGTGGGGCACGAGGCACTTGCTAGAGCAACGATTAGTAGCAAGCAGACTAGGGCATTAGCCTTCATCAAGTTATTTTTATACCCATTGCAATATTTATTACTTCGGGAAGGTAACGCACCCCAATTCTTAAAAAAAGAGGCATTTCACGCAGATTCCAAAAAACACCGCATTAACAGCCTCGAAAGGGAAAAAGAGGTTACATATACGTGCATTTCAAAAAAGAAGTGAAGTGCCCGCAAAAAGAAATAAATAGTAGTGGGCTGTATAACTATCAACGTTGTTCCCGAATAAAATTTTTGCTACATCTTTGACATTGGGGGAGACCCACGATTATAAGGAGGGGAACTTATGCTTGAAACATTGTACTTAGCTTTAGTCATCGCCCTATCATTCGTACCAGGTGCATACGCTTTCGTCAAGGCACCGAGGACAGACCTAAAGGTTAGGTCAGCAATGTGGGGAGGCAGCGCACTGCTATCAATCACTGTCGCGCTTGCAGTATCATACGAATTGGCAATAGTTCTGGCCATCGCAATGATTGCGGGCGTGTACTTCGCGCACTCAAGGGAAGTGATTGCGAACATAGACGTGATTGGTGAGCTAACGTACGAGCTAAAAGAGGACTGGGCATACTTCCCGAAAAAGAAAAATGACCGCATAGCGCTCGAGAAGGAAGCGGCGGAACTCATACAGCGCGAGGAAGGAAAGTTCCACGCCACACAAGTATACTCATTGCTCCGAAAGACCTACGGCATACAAGCGGGCAACAAAGAAATCTTCCTGAAGAAAGAGATTGGCGGATGGATGAAATCGGACAAGGAAGTCAAGTTCGTCGACAAGGGAAAGGGAAGGACACAGTACTATAAGTTCAAGGAAAATGGAGGTGAAAAGAAATGAAAAAAATGTTGGCAGTAATCCTATTGACGCTCGTCCTCACCGCAACTGTTTACGCAGCAGAGGAAGCAAGCGAAGCGGAAACGCAGATCAATGACATGATTGACGGAATCACAAATCTTGTCAAGAACATCGCAACCGCAATCGCCGCACTCGTGCTAGTGTACGCAGGTGTAGTGTTCATGACCAGCGGCAATGACCCAATGAAACGAAACCAAGCCAAGAACATCGCTATGGGCGCCATACTGGGCCTTATCGTCATTCAGGCAGCTCAGCCAGTGGCAAGCTATGTCTTTGGCCTATAAGCAGGAGAATGCATGCGAATAGCTATTCTCCTGCTAGTCCTGCTCAGCAGTGTTTGGGCCACGGATAGGCTGGACCCGAACAACTGCCCGAGCGGGGTGGAATGCAGTGATGTCATGAAGGACTACAACAATGGCGCAATATCCGAAAAGGAAGCCAAGGACGTAGTTGCATCACTCCTCTACGAGAATCCTGGGTACCCAGACTACGCATTCGTGCGCGACTGGAACACAGCGGTGCAGTACGGCTACAACACGTACGAGGAAGTGCCTGAAGGGATAGATTTTTATGTCGACGCAGACTCAGCGGAGTCACACGTAGTTATCAGAGAACCCTGGCTGGCTATAATGTCGGTCACACCCAGCATGTACGACAACGATGAGGACAAAGTGCTTGTGCCGCCTGGAGGCGAGGTGCAATCAGAGTACGACTACAAAATAAAGATACCCAACTCCACAACAAACTCCGAAGAGTGCGCGCGTTGGTGGGAGCAGTCCGGGGACCCGGAGGAAACCCTAACCGTGAAAGTGTTTTCTCCGAGCGGAGGCAATACAATTATTGCGGAAGGTAAGGCAAGCGAGCCCGAGCAGAGGATGGCTGAATACACACGCAGCCATTTGGACAGCTTAGGCATGTTCGGGATGGGCAGCAGCAACGAGGTATACTTCGATGCGACGCTTGACATACACGTGCCTGTAAACAGGTACGATATCTACAGGGAACCCTATTGCAGCCCCACCCCGGATGGTGGCTTGCACTGCGAATACAGATGTACAGGGGGCCCAAGAGTAGAAGAAGAGAACCACCGCGCACAGCTACACACCACGTACCCTGAAATAGGGGTAGCGCGACTGCACGAGTTCGCGTACTACGTGTCATACGTGTTCGACACCGACAGCAGGATAGTGCTGAACCTGTTCTCACTCGCGCCGATGAACTTCTTCAACGTGCAGTTCAAGGACGCATACTACAACAAGGGCAACTACAATTACGGGCTAAAGCACAGCAGCGCACCCTACGACGCCCTTCAGTTCACGGGCTACCCGCGCGAGACAGAGAGCGGCCACAAGATGAGCGTGCGCACCGAAGGCAAAGTTGTCGACATTACCACTGCAGCTAAGTTCATTTACGAGCATGGCGCGGGGGATGAAGGCCAGAACATGATTGCGACCGCGCAGAAGTACGGCTACCCAATATACCACACGACCGCGGACATCGTGATAGAGAAAAGCGAGATTAGCGGCGAGAAGAAGTGCTCCATAGTAACAGGAAGCCACTTCGCAAAAATCGTGCTCGACGACGTATGCGACCGCGAGCCACTCCCACAAAGCGAGATAACAATCACAACCGGCGACAAGGATGAATACAAGAAAGGCGAGACAATACCAATCAAAATCACGATGGCAAGCGACTCAGAGCCGTTCAGTGGCACGGCACACCTCACGTTCCAGGGCGAAACCCAAGAGATAAGCATCGAGAACGGCGCGTGGAGCGGCGAGTTCCCCGCAGAGGAAGGCGGAGTGGTTACTGTCGAGTTCGAAACTGACCTCAAACACTCGTCCGCGACAGGCCTGAAGAAAATAAGCGTCACGAAAGAGGAGGCATGGGGGTTCATGCTCCAGCTCGTCTTGCTCGTGGGCTTCTGGTACATGATGTACATAGTGCTCAAAAAAGTCGTGAGGAAATACAGATGAACAAGAGATGGCTTGCAGTGCTCGCACTTGTCGTGCTGATAGGCACAGTCGCGGCAGAGGACACGCTCATAGGCAAGGTATCGGACATCCCGACTGAAACGGCCAAGGAGATGGACAACAAGTTCGTCAACTACGCCGCGGACACGACGGACGCGTTCTTCGGCCTAAACGCATGGTTCCTCCGGAACAATCCCACGGTCGAGGAGTACGAGGACATCAACACGTTCCTCATCGGCATTATCGGGTCATTGTTCACACTCATACTGATGTACCTGGGCATGAAATGGATGCTCAAGGCCAACAGCGTCACGGATCGCAACCGCATCAAGGAAGACGCGCAGAAAGCAATAATGCTCATAGTGCTCGTCGCGATATCGGGTTATTTAATATCCACGATAATCGAGATAGAGGAAGACATCGTGCTGGTAGCGGTTAGCGTGTTCGTGCCAGAGGAAGGGTTTGACTACCAGTCGATAGGCATACTGCTCAATGACGCGTCAAGCGCGTGGGGCGGCGAAGCGCCGAGGGAAATATTCACGGACAATCCCACATTATCATTATTTTATTCGGCATCGCTGGCCTTTTCAGGGTTCACGCTGTTCGCAAGGCACGTGATAGTCTCTGTGTGCGTGATGATGTTCCCAGCACTGCTGTTCCTCTTGTACGTGCCAATAGACTTCATGAAGAAGCTCGGGAACGCCATGCTAAAGATAATGGGTGTCGCCATATTCCTCCCGCTGGTTGACAGCTCGATAATCATCGCGACATACCGCCTGCTCGGCGGAATGACACAAACGCAAACAGCCTTGCTGCTGCTGTCAATGGGCTTCCTGATGATAGGCCTGTTCAATGTCGTTGTCCCATACGTAGTACTCATGATGAGCTCGGAGCGCATCACAAGCGTTTCGCAGTCATTCACAAGATACACCGGAAAGATATCAGGAGCGTGAAAAAATGGCGTACGAAATACCCCAACAACTCAAATACGAGGAAAAAGTCCTGTTCGGGCTGACACTCGAGCAGTTCGCGTACATAGCCGTCTTCGGCCTGCTGTCCGCAGCGATATACCTGCGCTTCAACATCGTGCCAGAGATAAAGTACGTGCTCCTCGGCCTCACTGCGAGCGCTGGCCTCGGCTTCGCGTTCTTCGACTTCAAGGGCCACATCAAAAACCTCATGACATTCTACCAGGGCCCAAGGAATGAAGGGTACTTGGACGAGAAGTGCAAGAACTTCGTCGAAATAAAGGCAATAAAAGACGACATGCTACGGCTCAAGAACGGAGAAGCGCGATCCATCGTGCAGGTCTTCCCGATTAATTTCGCCATCAAGTCCGAAACAGAACAGGAAGCAATCATCATGGGGTACCAGTCCTTCCTGAACAGCCTCACGTTCCCAATACAGATTTTGATGCGCACCGTCAACCTGAACATCGACAACTACATGGACAATCTTGATAAGACCACGGGCAAGACCATCCAGCGCACGGGAAACGAGTCGTTGCGCTACCTGTTCAATGACTACAAGCACTTCATGGACAAGTTCATCGCCGAGAACGCGATACAGGACCGCATGTTCTACGTCGTCGTGCCCGTAAAAACAAATGTCAAGGGCAAGGATATGGAAGAGCAGCTACTCAGTGAGCGGGACATCGCAACAAACCTGATAACAAAGAAGCTGAGCGAGATAGGGCTCAAGACGCGCGTCCTCAGCACACAGCAGCTTACATCCCTTATGGCATCGTTCTTCGAGGGATACATTGAGGTCGAGAACGACTACATGTTCCCGATGACAATACTCGAGAAGTACAAGGAGGCTGATTCCTATGACTGAAGACAAAATGCCTGAAGAGAAGAAAACCAATTGGGATTACTACAGCCTGAAGGCATCCAAAAGAGTCAACGGCAAGATGGGCGACGCATTCAAGGGGCCTGTCCAAAAGCCAAAAGTTCGCAGGCGGCAGCCGGAAACATTCAACCCCGAAATAATCAAGGAAGAGAAGCGGAACATGCTCACTGATTTCGTGCAAAAGGCAAGCGAGGCAATCGACGTGAAGCGCAAGAAGCGCGTTGTCGAGACCGGTGACCTGTTGCCATACCTGATTCGCCCGAACAGCATCATCACGGAGATGGACAAGGTCAAGGTGAACGACACTTACAACCAGGTGCTCATGGCCGTGGGCTGGCCGCGCAAAGTGCCCCCGGGGTTCCTCGACCGCATCATCAAGTCACAGGGCGACTTTGACCTCGCGATGTACATCGAGCCGTTCTCGATAGAGGCAATGATAGTTCGCCTGCAAAAGGAGCTTGAGAAACAGACTGCGGACCTGCAGTCCGATACGGTCAAAGGCAAGGTGAACCCGTCGCTTGAGAACCAGATAAAGGACACAAGGGAAGCGCTGGACAACCTCATGCTTGGAAACGAAAGAATGTTCAACATCAGCCTTTACCTCAACGCAAAGGCGGAGGATGCGAAGGACCTGCAGCTCTTGAGCAAAAAATTGGAGTCGGATTTGAACGCAATCAACATCATTCCGAAGAAGCCCGTGTTCCGCATGGCCCAGGCCCTGCAGAGCGTGCTTCCGCTGGCCAACGACAAGCTCAAAGTGACACGCAACATACCAACAGGCGCTTTGAGCGCGTGCTTCCCGTTCACAACAGCGTTCCTTGAGATACAAGACTCAGGAGTCATGATGGGCATCAACAAGGACAACAACATCCCGATTGTTATGGACGTTTTCAAGAAGCCGTTCACGAACCCGAACGGCATAGTGCTCGCCACGTCCGGCTCGGGAAAAAGCTACCTCATCAAGCTCGCGATACTCAGGCACCTCATGCGCGGCACGCGTGTGATAGTGATTGACCCGCAGAGGGAGTACACGGCGATGACGAAGGAGTACAACGGCGAGGTCATCACAATCAGCCGAAGGAGCAACACCATCATCAACCCCATGGACCTTTTGGGGCAGGACCTCGGTGACAAGCTGTTGACACTGGAATCATTGTTCGAGATAATGCTCTCACCGAACGAGGACCAGAAGGGCATACTGTCCAAGGCAGTTATGCGAACGTACAACGCGAAGAAGATAACAAAGGATGATGATAAGTCCTGGACAAAGGACCCGCCAACGCTCGGTGACCTTTACGATGAGCTTGAAAAGATGTCGAAGAAGATTACGGGCGATGAGAAATCGGAGTATTCGGCCGTGCTGAACAAACTGCACAGGTATGTATACGGCGCGTTTTCGTTCCTGAACAAGAAGACGAGCATCTCCCTGGAGAAGGACATGGTGTCGTTCAACATCAAGGACATGCCTGAGCAGGTCAAGCCCATTGCGATGTTCCTCATCCTCGAGTACGTGTACAAGACGATGATGAAGGACAAGGACCGCAAGCTCCTTGTTATCGACGAGGCGTGGTCCCTGCTGCAGCACGCGAGCGAGTCCAACTACGTGTTCAAGATAGTGAAGACTAGCAGAAAGTTCAACATGGGCCTGGTCATCATCACGCAGGAGGTCAAGGACCTGTTGACGTCGAATGCCGGTGAGGCAATTCTGGCGAACACGAGCTACGCCTACCTCCTCAGGCAGAAGCCTGCCGTGATTGACACGATTGTGGACAAGTTCAAGCTGAACACCGCGGAGCGCAACATGCTCATCACGTCCGGAATCGGCGAGGGACTGCTGATGGCCGAAAACGAGCACATCCCAATACGCATTGTCGCAAGCAAGAAGGAAAACGCCTTGATCACAACGAATCCCGATGAGATTAAGGAACAAGAGGCCAAGAAGTAAGGGAACGCTTTTTAACCACAACCCCATAGCCTAAGGTATATGGGTGTTGGACGCGCCATTGCGATGCGCAGCGTGACTCGCGGTGGGAAAAAGAAAAAGCAGCCAACGGAAGAGGAAGCGGCAGCGCAGCAGGCGCCGCCCAGGCACGCGAGCCCCATGATTGCATGGGCAGTGCTCGTCGCCGTGTGGTTCCTCACGATATACCCCATAGCCACAAACCTAATTCCGGGCATCGTCGGCCTCATTGCCGCAGTAATCGGCTTCTTCGTACTCAAGGCCGCGCTGCTCAACAAGCTACGGGAAATACTGCCCTAAACATGTGCCGGGCGCGAGAGCTCGGAACGCCTAACACCATCACGATTGCCCCTCTTTGACTTCAGCTTCGGCACGCTGTACTTCGGCTCGATGCGGTGCTTGTCAAGCACAACCATAAGGGGGTGGTCGTGGCCCAGCCTGCCGTTGATTATGTGAATTTCACCGTCCTCCTTAATCTGGTGGATTAGCATTGAGTGGGCCTCAAGCTTTTCGGCGTCATGCTCAAGCCCAGTGTTCTCCAGAATTATCTTGCGGAAGTCATTCGCCAGCTTCTTCTCGTGGGGGCGCAGGAAAGGCGAGCGGTACCTTATCACTTCCCCTGTCTTCACGTCAATCGTGATGGTCATAGGCAATCAATACTCCAGCAGCATTTAAATACGTGAGTGCGTGAATACTAGCGCAATGAAACAATTCAAGCAGGAAGTCGCAAAGGCAATCGAGAAGGCCACAGGCAAGCACGTGGACTTGCAGGACCTGACAGTGCCGCCGAACCCCGAGATGGGTGACGTAGCCTCAAAAATAGCTTTCACCATGGGCAAGAACCCAAAGGAAACAGCCGAAGAGCTCGCGAAAGAAATCAAGCCCTCCGGCCCCATAACGGAAGTCAAGGCCTTCGGGCCGTTCCTCAACTTCTTTGTTGACCGCGATATGTTTTCCAAGTGCGTTGTCGAGACAATCATCAGCGAAGGCAAGAACTACGGCAAGGGCGAGAAAAAGAAAGAGAAGGTGATGGTCGAGTTCTCGCAGCCGAACACGCACAAGGCGTTCCACATCGGGCACATTAGAGGAACAGCACTGGGCTTCGCGCTCGCGAACATCCTGGAGCACTACGGCTACGATGTCATCAAGGCAAACTACCAGGGAGACACCGGGGCACACGTCGCGAAGTGCCTGTGGTGCATGCAAACATTCCACGCCGGCGAAAAGCCGCCGGAGAACAAGGGCAAGTGGCTCGCAGGCATTTACGCAGAGGCAACACAGAAGATTAATGATAACCCTGAATACGAAAAGGATTACAAACAGGTTTTCCACAAGCTGTTCTTTGACAAGGACCCCGAGCTAATAGAGCTCTGGAAAAAGACGCGCAAGTGGAGCCTGGACGAGTTCGTGAAAATCTACAGTGAGATGGGCATCAAGTTCGACGTGAACTTCTTCGAGAGCGATGTCGAGCAGAAGGGCGTGGACTATGTGAAGGCGCTTGAGGGCAAGGGCAAGGTGTTCGAGGACGACGGCGCCTTGGTCATCGACCTTGGCGAAAAGCTGGGCGTGTTCCTGTTGCTTCGCAACGATGGCACCGCACTCTACTCCACGAAGGACATCATTCTCGCGAAAAAGAAGTTCGATGAGTACGGCGTGGACACGAGCATTTACATTACTGGTGCGGAGCAGAAGCACTACTTCAACCAATTGTTTGCCGCATTGAAGGAATTGGGCTTTGAGAAGGCGGACAAGTGCGTTCACATCCCTTACGGCTTGGTCATATTGCCTGAGGGCAAAATGAAGTCGCGCGAAGGCAAAGTAATCTTTTACGAGGACCTTGCTGCTAAAGCCAAAGAGCTCGTACTCAAGGAGATTGAGAAGAAGAACCCTGACTTGGAGGACAAGGAAGCTGTTGCCGAGGCGGTCGGCATCGGCGCCCTGAAGTTCTGGATGCTTCACACAAGCAACAACAAGGACATCGTGTTCGAGTGGGGCAAGGCGCTGGACTTCAATGGAGAGACCGGGCCATATGTGCAGTATGCGTTGGTGCGGTGCAGGAGCATTCTTGAGAAATCGGGTAAGCAGCCGAAAGCAGGCATTGTGAAGGCACACGACCTGCTCGTTATGCTGTCGAACTTCCCTGACGCAGTCGAGAACGCGGCGAAGAGCCACTCGCCTCATTTGCTCGCGCAGTACACTTACTTGCTCGCGAACGAGCTGAACAAGTTTTACACAACGACCAAGGTCATCGGCAGCGACAACGAGGAAGCGCTGCTCGCGGTCATCAAGGCAACGGAGATAGTGATGGCCAACGCATTGCACCTGCTGGGCATCAGGGCCCCGGAGAAGATGTGACTGCATGACAAAAGAGGATGATGACATTTGGCCGGAAAAGAAGGTTGTTCGGACGAATAATTCAGTAGTTAATAGGTATTATGATTCATTCAAGGTGCTTGAGAAGCTACTGCCAAAAGACAAGAAGCAAGTGATCTATCTGTGGGGCATCGGACATGATATACATGGTGAGACACCTTTTGGCCACCCCCCTCCATTATTTGACCTGATGAGGCACCTAAAAAACCATAATGTTACCATCCACGTGATGGACTATGACCCTAAACTTGTGGGAATAGCAAAAAAATACTTCAAAGATAGAGGCAGAAAAGAAGATGTGTTCTTTCACGTTCTTGACATGAGCAATCCACAACACCTGCCCAAAGAGCGTCCGGACGTGGTCATCTCAACAAATGTGCCAATGTACATAAAAAATGAAAAGAAACGAGTTAACGCAGTAAAAGACATGATTGGTGCACTGAAGCCGGGTGGGCTATACATGCTTGATGCCAAAGACGTTCACTCCATCAAATGGGTTATGAACCCAAAGCACAAGATCTCAACATCAATATATGGCCTATCTAGGTATTACGAAAAAACAGGCTTGAGTAGTCTTGGCTTAAAAGAAATTGACAAGTCTGCAGGGTATGCTTGGAACGATTATGGCATAATTTACAGGAAAAAGAAAAGAGTTTATAAACCCAAGAAAAAGTAAAAGATGGCGTGGGCCCGTAGCCTAGTCTGGATAGGGCATCGGCCTTCTAACGACCGCGTCATCAGACGGCCGGAAGTAAGCCGAGGATCGAGGGTTCAAATCCCTCCGGGCCCGCTCACAACCTTTTCTCCGCTCAGCCTGCGGACTGAGTTCGAAAAGCCTGGGGAAAAGGTCGCCCTTCGGGCTCCCGGTTTTCCATCAACGCTTTTGCCCGCAGGCAAAAGGGTTGGTACGATTCCCTCCTGGCCCGCTCACAACTGTTATTTGCTGAAAAAGCGCTTGTACACCTTTTTCCTGTGGCCAACCAACAAGATGCGGACGAGCTTTTCCTTGAACATTACTTCCAACAGTGCACGATAGTCACCGGCACGTATCTTCCGGTAATCGCACCCTGCCAGCGGAAAAGAAGCAGCCATCGGGCTCTCGTGCAGCGCCTTTGCCTTGAGAACGAGCTGCTTGGCAACACCCTTGGGCAAAGCCCTCAACTCCTTCAATGCTTTCCGGTGCCATTTGACCTTGAAAGATGTCATAGGCCAAACTCTTCCTCAACCGCTTCCTGTGAAACAAAATCCTTTGACCTGCTGCGCCTCATTGCCTCGACTAATATCTCTTCCTTCAGCTCAGCAGCGAAAAGATTGCGAAGGGCATCACGCATAACCTCCGACTTACTGGAATAGACCCCTTTACGCACAGAGGCATCCACCACTCCCGCCAGCTCTTTGCTTAACCTCACTTGAACAGTTTCCATAATCACACCTTGTAGTACACTGGTACTACAGAGTATTTAATGTTTTCGCATATAATCCACTGAGTAATGGCTAAAGTAAGTCAATCACTGCCCTCTTCCTTGAGAATCTGCTTCGCAACCTTATGTGCATAAGCGGGGTCCATCTTAGTTAATCTGTTGATATCACGCGCGATTGCGGTGACCACGTAATTCGGGTCCAACACACCATCAGAAAGGTTATGGGCGTTGTTCCGCAGTGTCTTGAGCTTGGTCGCAGGAATCATCTTGAAGAATTTGTCCAAATCTTCTTTTTTCGGCTTAGCAGCTGGCTTCTCTTCTTCGGGCTCATCCCACGTGCCTGGCTTGGCATTGGGTGTTGACTGCAGCTCCTCAGTGAACTCGTCCAGCGTCGGCCCCTCACCGATTAAGCTCTTTATTGTCCTGAGGCCCGTATGCTTTTTCCTCTGCTCACGCAGCCATACCCTCAAATTCTTTGACTTGTATGAAACCTGGCTGCCAGTGGGCTCATTGATGCCGCCATCACGGAGCTCGCGGCGCGCCGCCTCGT
>JAUVIW010000061.1 GCA_030592525.1 archaeon | reverse complement strand
GCCTTCAGCTCAAACTTATTCGAGCGCATCGGCTTGTCAACAAGCTCGCGCTTCACGGCCATGGGAACCAGGAACTGGGAGTCGAGCTCATCAAGAATCCAAAGCAGGCAGTTGTCACTCAAGGAAATGAGCGAGCTTGCGTCACAGACAACTTGTGCCACTACTCACCACCCCCAAGCACTTTCTTCGCAATGCGGTACCTGTCCACCACACTCATGTTGCTGGTGAACGGGCGGTCGTGGATGCGGGTGTCACCAATGTACTGCAGCACCTGGTAGCGGTCGGCGTGCGTGAGCTCCAAAGCCTTGCTCAGCGAGAGGCCGCGTGCGTAAATGCGCGAAGCCTGCTTGGTGCGCGCCTGCTCCAAGACATCGTGCATGTAGTTGCCGAAGCTCTCGTTCATCTCATGGATGTCACGGATGATATCCTTCTCAAGAATGCTTTCGAGGTCTGCTTGGTTACCAAGCTTTTCAGCCTCACCCAAGTCACCTTCGACATCCTTCATGAACGCATCCCACTCCGGGCGCTCGCGCAAGTGAAGCTTCGAGAGCATCTTGTACAAAGCATAAGCAATCAGGGACAAATCGACCAAGGCCTTGTTTTCCTCGACAGCAGCGCGCTCGATGAACCGGTTGCTCAGGCGCTTGAGCTCTATCGAGTCCCTCTTCTTGAGGGCCTTCAGCAGCTTCGTTATGTTATTCGCTTTGTTATTCACTTTTCATCAGCTCCATTGGTCAAGGCGGCTCTGCATAGCCGTGTCCTTCAAGGCACTCAAATGGCCCAAGGACCGGATTACACGCTCGCGGGAGAACTCATACCGGTCCACCAAAAGGCTTATTGCCTCCTGCCTGTTGGGCTCATTCCACTCCAGCTTGTAGCCCTTCGTAGTATCAGGGTGCCTAAACAGGTCACGGACGGTCTCCACGCTCTCCGGGTCAAACCCGTTGTCGCTGAACACGCGGGGGGCGTCCTTGCCCGACTGTATCAAAGCCAGGGCCTTCTTGGGGCCGATGCCCTTGATTCCATCGTTGTAGTCCGTGCCCATGAGTATGGCCAGGTCAATGAGCTGGTCGCGGTCAATGCCCAGAGTGGACAGTGTCTCATCGAGCCTGATTGACTCTGGCTTGACGTCGATGTACACCTTGCGCTTCGGCAGCTTGCGGCGGCCGGTAATTGCGATGTTGCGGATGAGTATCGGCGCACCGAAAAGCAGTGAGTCGAAGTCCTGCGAGCCAACGCCCCAAACATCGCCGTTCGCACACATGACCGATGCCTGCGCCTCACCCTCCGCGGGTGCCTGGACGAGTGGGATGCCCATCACTGTGAGCAGTTCTTTGGCCTGCTCAACCATTGGCTTCGTGAGCCTCGTGGACTGCTGTGCATAGGAGCGGGCGGCCTCGACATCGCCGCGCTCGAGAGCAGAGTCCCACTTCTCCTTTGCCTGGGAGCGCACGCGCATGCGTGCCTCTAAAGTCTCTTTTTTCTCGCCCGGGGGTATGCCATCGAAAACAAACACTGGCCGGACACCAATCTCAACCAGCTTGGACGTGCGGTACAAAAGCCCTGTCAAATGCGAAGTCACTTCGCCCTTGGAATTCATCAGCGGGGTCCCGTCTGGCTGGCGGATGATGCTCAGGAACTGGTACAGGGTGTTGTATGCGTCTACCGCAAGGGTACGGCCGGTGAGATGCTCTATCTCGACAGTGGTCTTGGGCACGATGTCACTAATGTTTACGCCCATCACTAGGGAAAACGAAAGAACGGTATTTAATTGTTCCTGTGAAAGGCCCTATAGCCTGATTCTGCGCCTGTCCTGGTGTTTGGATATCTTCATTGCGGCCACCGCAATAGCGACAATCACGAAGAACCCGAAGAGGACTGCGAGTGCGCTCGCGCCCATGGTGACAAAACCGGTCATGGGGACTGTTGCAGGCTCATCCTCTTCCTCAACATCTTCGACAAGGATGCGCTTTGCCCTGCAATCGTCACACCCAGCCGCTTTTTCGGCGTAGGTGCACGCGCCGTCGTCGACACAAACACTGTCGTCGACACCGAAGGTGCAGTCAGCGCAGCCAAAGGTCACTTCGTCGGGGCTGCAAATTCCATTGTCAACGCATGCCGCTACGGCTACGGGAACAATGAATAAACTCAACACAAGAACAGCTAGAAAGCGTCTCATACCCGCATTATTATAGCAAAACGCATTTATAAAGGTATGGGAACAACGGCACTTCCGGTTTTCGGGCTTTTGCATGGTTTTATTGCGGTAAAACCAGGGAAATGGATATAACCATCCATGCCGTAGGCAACAGCATGAGGTACCAGGACTATGTCAACACGCGCTACAAGCCAAAGCACAGTGAGATGGTGTGCGGGTTTTACGCCCAGGGCACCAAGGGAGTGAAGCCAAAGTGGCTCGCGGGAGCCATCGCGGCCGAGAGCAGCATCGGAACATGGACCGAGCTCACGACAACAAAGCCTTACATGAAGAATCTTGCCGCGACAGTGTTCGAAATGAAGAAGAGCGGCGCGGGTTACGACTTGCGCATTGCTTACCCGCATGAATTGTTCGAGAACAACAACATGCCGAACATACTTTCGTCGGTTGCGGGCAACATTTACGGCCTGAAAGAGCTGAAGTACCTCAGGATGAACGAGCTAACACTCCCAAAAGCACTCGCGAAGAGCTTCAAGGGCCCGAAGTACGGAATCGAGGGAGTGCAGAAGGTATTCCGGAAGAAAACGCCGCTCATCGGCACGATTGTGAAGCCAAAACTCGGCTTGAACACGAAGGACCACGCAAAAGTTGCTTACGAAGCGTGGGTTGGGGGGTGTGATGTTGTCAAGGACGACGAAAACTTGTCTTCGCAGACGTTCAACCGCGCTGCCGCGCGCATTCGGGAGACTGTGAAGCTCAAAAGGCTCGCGGAAAAGGAGACCGGCGAGCGAAAGGCGTATTTGTTCAACGTGACCGCGGAAACTTTCAGCATGCTGAAGCGCACGGGCATGGCCGCGGACCTCAAAAACGAGTACATCATGATTGACATACTGACCGAGGGGTGGGGCGCACTGCAAACCCTTCGCGACAAGAGCCGCAACCGCATTATCCACGCGCACCGCGCGGGGCACGCCGCAATCACAAAGCTCAAGTACCACGGCATGAGCATGCCGGTCATCTGCACGATCGCAAGGACAATTGGTGTTGACCAAATTCACGTTGGCACTGCTGTCGGAAAGATGGGCGAGAACAAGGCAGAGGTGCTCGCGAACATCAAGGCGTGCACGGAAAAGTACCATGGCATCAAGCGAGTGATGCCCGTGGCTTCCGGCGGCCTGGACCCGAGGCACGTGCCTGCGCTGTACAAGATTTTCGGGAATGAGGTAATCATCCAGATGGGCGGCGGGATTCACGGCCACCCCAAGGGCACGAGGGCCGGAGCCAAGGCTGCGAGGGATGCCTTGGAAGCCACGCTCGAGGGCACGCCTCTAAAAGAGTACGCTAAAAGCCATAAGGAGCTAAAATCAGCACTACGCCAGTGGGGCAAATGAAGCGGGCTTCACTGCTGTTTTACCAGTTCCGAGTAGAATTTGGCCACATCGTTAAACTGGTTGATGTTAAGCCGTTCTCCAGCAGTATGGGCGGTTGATAGCTCTCCTGGGCCAATCATAAGCAGCTTGGTCTTGTTCATCGACCAGAAAATCGAGGAGTCCGTGCTAACCGGCGTGAACAAAAATGCGGGCTGCCGCCTGAACACTTTTTTGTATGCATCAGAGACATTTTGCTTGAAAGCATCGCTTTTGCCGTAAAGGAACGGCGGTATCTCATCGATTAAGTTCATTTTTCCGGATGCACGGAGGAGCTTGCGCTTGATTGAAGGCACGTCCTCACCGGGAAGCAGCCGCCGCTCACACGCCATTGTTGTCCTGCCCGCAACCGTGTTCCGGGAAGTGCCCCCATTAATCAGCCCAATGTTCACACCCATCCTAAAGCGCTTGCCGTGATGAGTGTAATTGCCACGGGAAAGTTTGTCAAGTTTTTTTATCACGTTGGCGGCCTTGACAATGCTGTTATCATGTGGTTTTTGAGAGGAAGAATGTACGGATTTGCCATTCAGAACAACATCGAAAATGAGTTTGCCGCCGATTGCATCATAGATGTTGGTTGTCCTGCCCGCACCACTTGGCTCGCAATTGATGCCCCGCTTCACAGCGTACTTGTTTTTTTGCAAGTGGAAATAAATGCTACGCCTTCGCTGACCTTTGTGGAGAATGCGGTTGTCTTCGTTGGCAGACAATACGACTGCCACATTGTCCGGCACTGTTTTTTCCATCACGGAATGCAGCGCCACCAGCGCCGCCTTGTTGTCCGCTGCACCAAGGCCATAAACCCAATCACCCGATTTCCTCAGCGAAAACGGGCTTTTCATGTTGTGTGCCGGAGCCACAGTGTCAAGGTGCGCGTTGAACAGGATAGTGGGCTTGCCGCGCGTTGCCGCGATGTTGTTGAACCTGTCTTTTTTTACGCGGAACCCGAGCGATTGGTAAGCTGAAGAGTAGTAGTCCGCAAGCTCCGTGACACCTGATGGCTCGTGCGAATCAATCGCAACGATTTTCTTGAGTTCGCTTAATAATTTCATATCCTTCGCACCTCATAAAGATGTTTCTGGAATCCTTTCCGGGAACCAACCATTGAAGCGGCTTTAGGGGACAAGTCTTCACTGCGGACGTGCGTAAACCCGTGCTTGAAGTCAATGTCTCCTTTCGTAGCAACAAAAATGGGACCCAAATGGGATGGTGCGAAAGCGTCTTCAAATCGCCGGAAGCCATGTGATAATGCGTAGTGCTGTATGCTCTCGCTTTCCTGCCTCGGCACACCCCAATGCTTCTTGTTCCCAAGGTTGGTTATTTCAGTCTCGGTTTTGACTCCTTTTTCCCCGTCATCATGGGGGCGCTTGCCCGTCGCCCGCAGCACGAGGGGCTCACCATCCTTTATTTCATCGGATAAGTGGTGCAAAGCCAGTTCGTTGATTAATGTAAAGACACTTTTGCCACGGTAGTCCGGATGAACCCATGCGCTGCCAATGTACCATCCGGTCAATGTGGGAAATTTGCCGATTTGCTGTTCGGCCTTGGAAGCGTTTGCGTAGGGTGCGGTGCGGTCCTGGAAAATTGCCAGCGCCCCGATTACTTTGCCCGTATCCGCATCAGAGAAGGCATAGGTCCGCCTGCGTTTGTACGAAAGGTTCGCCTTTTTGTGCTCTCCCCGCATATATCTCTCGAAATAGGTCATATTGAGTGTGTGGGTATCCGCTTCTTTCGCCAAGTACTTCAGCAAACCCATGTTGTTATTGTCCTTCGACAGCCGCTCAATCCACACATTCTTGAAAGTTATGAGATATCACCAGCCCAATACCTTAAATTTGAGGCGGAGGTGGTATATAATAGAAAAAAATACTGGTGCCCGAGGCAAAGAAATAAATAACATCAAGGATAGGTAGAAGCATGGATTTAGAGGCAGTCACCGAGAACAAGCGCACCATCGTGGGCGTCATCGTCCTGGGCATAGTGGTCATAATACTGCTGTACCTGGCAACCACGCAGATGGTGCCCACGCCGCTGGCAACCGCTTTTGCGCAGAACGGCATCCAGCCAGGCCAGCAGACCGTGCTCACAGTGTCACTCCGCAATATCGAGGAGTATGATGTCAACAATGTGGTTGTTTCTGTGGCACCTGAGAGCGACAAGATAACTATCACGCCCCCGTCGAAGACCGAGGGAACCATGGGCAAGGGGGTTGTCAGGCACATTGACTTCAGTGTGCTTGTGCAGAGTGACGCGACACCGGGCAGCTATCGCCTGACCATAAACAGCACTAACGGCGGGACTAACTCTGTTGACACTT
>JAUVIW010000050.1 GCA_030592525.1 archaeon | reverse complement strand
TGCCCGTGAGAGTTCTTCCCTAACCCCCATAAAACGCGTTTCCAGGCTATTCTACCACACGCAGCTTTTTCGTGGCCTTTTCTATTCTGTCCATGGCCATCTTGACTTGTGAGAGTGACGTGGCCAGTGACATGCGAACAAAGCCCTCACCATAGCGCCCGAACTCGCTTCCCGGAACGGCAAGCACTTTTGCTTCCTTGAGCAGCCATTCACAGAACTGGAGCGAATTGAGCTTCTTCTTGCCGTCGGCGAAGTGTATGCTCGGGAAAGCGTAGAACGCCCCTTTGGGCTCTGTGAGATGAAACCCGGGCATTGCCTGCAGGCGCTTGACCGCGTATTTGCGCCTTTGGTCATAGCTCTTTCGCATGTCCTGGACGCACTTCTGCGGCCCCCTGAGCGCTTCCTCCGCAGCGATTTGCGCGAACGTTGGGGCGCACAAAGAGGTGTAGAGCTTAAGGCGGGTCATTGGCTTGATCAGGGCTTCAGGCCCCACGGCATAGCCAACTCTCCATCCAGGCATAGCGTATGTTTTTGAGAATGTCTGCAGTGTGATGACATGCTCCTCCAACCCGTTCAAGGCGCACATTGAGGGGAACTTGGTGCCGTAGACCAGTTTCTCGTAAGCCTCGTCCACAATAGCGTAGATGTCATATTCTATAAGGACGTCAGCAAGGTCCTCGAGCACTTTCTTGCTGTACACCACCCCAGTGGGGTTTGAGGGTGTGTTGATTATGATTGCGCGAACGCGCTTCGGGTCCCTGATGGCGTCCACCACGTCCTCTTTCACGAGCTGGAACCCCTCCTCTTCCTTGAGGGGTATGGAAATTGGGTGCGAGTGCAGTAACTGGACTGCGGGCTCGTAGGCGAGGAAGCAGGGATCAGGCACCAAAACCTGCTCTCCGGGGTCAAGCATGGCCATAAGGCTCAGGAGAATGCATTCGGTGCTCCCGCAGGACACTATGACCTCGTTCTCAGGATTAACATCAATTCCCCTATCCTTCTTGAATTTCCGCGCAATTGCCTTTTTAAGGCCCATGCGGCCCGCTAATGGTGAATAATGCGTCTCTCCGGCGTTTAAGGCACGTTTGGCGGCGTCCCGTATGTGCTTGGGTGTCACAAAATCGGGCTCTCCTGGCCCGAGGGAGATCACACCCTTGGCTTCATAGGCTAGCTTCATGATCCTGCCAAAGGAGCTGTCCGGAAGCAGGGTTATCCTTTCTGAAGTGGCTTTTGCCATAAGATAGAAATACGCCCAGGCGTTATATAAGCTTATGCGGATTGGTGTGGTGTTCAAGAACGGCTTCAAGGGCCAGGCTAAGGTTCTGGAGCTAGTGGAGTCCAAGGGCTTTTCTTTGGCAGGCAGGCCACAGATGTTCCTCTCAATTGGGGGTGACGGCACATTCCTTAGGGCCGTGCGCCTGGCTGGGGGCAAGCCTGTGCTGGCTATCAATGACTCTGGCTTCGGTTTTCTGTCCCAGGCCTCCTTGGGCTCGCTGTCCAAGGTACTGACCGCGGTCAAGCGCAAGAAGTACCGGGTGGAGAAGCGCCTAAAGCTCGATGTCTCTGTAAACGGAAAAAAGCAGGCTGAGGCACTGAACGATGTTTACGTAACGCGCCGCTCCCAGGGCTCTGCGATGCGGCTGAACGTGTCAGTTGACGCGTTGAAAATGGGCCCGTTTGTGGCTGATGGTGCCATTCTAAGCACTCCTGCGGGGTCTACGGGCTACAACGCGTCTGCTGGCGGCGCTGCAGTTGACGTGTCAGTTGACGTATTCCAATTGGCTTTGGTATGCCCGCACCACTCCAGCATAAAGCCGCTGGTGCTGTCACCGAAGCGCAGGGTCACATTATCATTTCCCCGCCAGCACCGGGAGCCGGTGATGTATGTGGACGGCTTTGAGCACCCCCTCTCAAAGAATGCCAAGGTGCTTGTAAGGGTATCCAAAGCAAGGGCTGGGGTTGTTATACTAGAGAAGGGCGGCTTGCTGGCTCGCTTTGCTAAGCTTTTCGCTTAGGTGCGGCCAAGCAGGCTTCTGCGCGGGTACTTGACTCTGGGTCTCTCGTACCGGGCCCCTTTCTTTGGGGCTTCGGAATCTTCTTCTTCCCGTGTAGGCGCGTTTGAGCCTTTGCCAACAATTACGATGTCTCCGACAGCCATGACATTCTTGAAGAGCACGCTCTTGTCCTTGAGAACGGCTTTCGCGCGCTCCTTGGACACAGCCCTTAGGGGCTCTGTGGTCAGGCGGACGATCTTGCCTGACTCGAGGTTCAGGATTACATCGTTAACCTTGCCTACATAGCGTGCCTCGTCATTGTAGATATCGAGGCCATACAGTTCTGATACGTGCATCATTAGGGACACTCCTTTTATACGTCGTACGTGTCTGATATAACAGCTAACGCATATATAAAGGTTTTCGATTTGGCGAAAAAAGGCGTTTCCAGCCCCGAGGAACTGGTTCTGGGGGATCATACCTTCATATTAGTGGGCACTGGCCACGTAATGAAGGAGTCTGTGCGCCTTGTGAGGGGTGCCATTGCCCAGAAACCAGATATAGTGGCAGTAGAGCTGGACATGGTCCGCCTCAGGTCCATTGGCAAGAAGCGCAAATTATCCTTGGGCCAGGCACTGAAGTCAGGCAAGGCCGAGGCGCTCGCGTATTTTTTGCTCCAGGGCTTTCAGACAAAGGCGGGCAAGGCAATGGGTGTGAAGCCCGGGCGCGACATGCTTGTTGCTGTCAAGGAAGCGAATGCCCACCGCATTCCCGTGTTCCTTATTGATCGCGATATACGGATTACGATGCGTCGCCTGACGCGTCAGCTGACGCTTAAGGAAAAATTGAACATTGTTAAATCGCTCATTCTCGGAGCCTTTGGGCTATCCAAAGAAGACATAAGCGCCGTTATGGACAATAAGGATGAATTAATGGTCGAATTCAAGAAAGAGCTACCCTCCGCCTACCGTGTGCTTGTTTCTGAGCGCGATGCATACATGGCGGCAATGCTGCTCCAAACCCCTCCAGGGCGTGTTCTGGTGGTTATTGGCGCGGGCCACCTCGAAGGATTGCGTAGGGAGTTGACGCGTCAGTTTACGCGTTAGCTTACGTAACCTTACGCAACATGACACGTTGTCTTATGCACAATGAGTACAAGACCCAGAAGCATATGTCACCTGACGCGTCACCTTACGTAACCTGACTGAGTTGACATATCAGCTGACACGTCACCTTACGTAACCTGACCGAGTTGACGCGTCAGCTTACGCTAGGCCCTGTAGTTGACGTGTCACCTGACGTGTCAGTTGACGAGCACATACTTGGTCTGGCGTCCTTTCTTCACGCTCTTGACCTTGTTGACCTTGGATAGCTCCTTGAGCCGCTCCCAAACATACTGCCTGGTGAAACCCAGCTTCTCTGCGAGCTCGATGGTTGATAGGTCACTTGACCCAAGGGCATCCAGAATCTTATCATCGCACTCCATGAGCCCTATTTGCTCTTCGACTTTGGTCAGCCGTTTTTTCCTTGTTTCGATGTCGCGAGAAGAGGTGGCAATGGTGTGGCTCAAATCCTCTTTCTCTGCGCGGAGCGCTAGAATATCAAGGCTTATATTGTCTATCCCTGCAAGAACTCGTTCCCCCTTGTCGAGATCGTCACCAATAAGCCCTTTTACGTCCTCTATATCGTGTTTTGTGGCCACTTTGCCGTCTATTACCATGATTTTATCGTTTAGGCCCCTGTAAATCTCTTCTAGACGGACCATACGGTCTTGAATGGTCAAAAGGGGGTGTTCTACATTTGGGGTCATAATTTGTTGTGCCGGAATCTCTGTTTTGGGCATTGTGATTGTTTGGGTTCGGCCTTCTGCTTCAGCCATGCCCTGCTCTATGGCGTACTTGGCTTCAAGGGTTCGCCTAAGCTGTGAAGATTCCTTTGGCTTCTTTCCGGACAGCTTTCGCTTGAGCCACTGTGCGAATCCCATTGCTTGTGGATATGTTGTTTGGCGTATATAACGCTTTCTATGCTGTTTTAAGGGCAATTTGGGGGTTTGTTGGCATTGCCTCTTTCACTTATTGGGGTATGAAGCCAATTAAGAGAACCCTCACTTTTGGAATTCTCTCACTTTGATCTTTTCGATTCTGCTTCTTCAGCCTCTCACTTCTCATATTTTGCCTTGTTGCCATCCAACTCTCTCACTTTCGTCTTTTTTGGCTCATATTCTCTTGCTTCAGGCTTTTGACAGCTCACTTTCATCTGTTTCGCTCACTAGTCACTTTTCTTTTTGTGACCTTGTTGATCCTAATTTGGGCTCTCACTTTCTCGTCTCCAAAGACCATTTTGACCAAATAGTTTGTCTATCACCCATAGAACCCTCACTTTTGCCAATCCTTTATAAATAAACGGTGTTTGGGCTCACTTTCAGGCCCTTTGGGCTCCAGAGCCCCCAAAACACTCACTTACCTCTCTTCGCATGCCTTGGGCAGATTGGCTTTTGAGGGCCCCTCACTTTGGTGTGGTTGTGGGATTACTCCCCTAAACTCACACCGGCTTGCTGGCCGGATCTCCCGGGTGAGAACTCTCACTTTTGGGAATCACTAAAATGAACTCAAAAGAATATGTTGTGGTATACTCTTTATGTAGTATTCTTTCCAAAACATATTTACCAGTTAATTTTTCGAATCAATAGCAATAAATAGTGGCTTTTGCAATATATCAATCAGAGTTAGGTGATGCTATTATGGATGCGAGCTTTTTTCTCCACACTAAGCCTGTAAGGGCCTTGATTGCCCTTTCTGACCGAAATCGCGATTGGTACGCGTCCTTGCTTGCCAAGGAAGCGGACTGCACTTATGCGCACATGATAAAGATTTTATCTTCCTTTGAAGAGGCCAATCTCGTTGTTTTTTCGCGCACAGGCCGCATTAAGCTTGTATACCTAACTGACTTTGGTTTAGAGCTGGCTCATGACTTTGAGAGCATTATGCGCCGCTTGGACCGCCTGGATTCTGGTAAAATGGCTGGGGAAGAGATTTTGGACAATGACTAAAATCTTTAGCCAAAACTTTCCTGCAATACTGGAACTAAGGGGTGGTAGTGTGAAAGTATGTCCCAAATGCTTTTCGAAAGAAATCGTCTTTGCTGGTGAGACTGCAGCCTACGCTGGGCTAGCAACAAGCCAGAACTACTATTGCAAGGACTGCAAGTACATGGGCCCGCTAATCGTGGATATGGATGAGGACCAGTGGCGGAAGCTAGATGCAGACCGCAAGAAGGCTGAGGACTAGGGCCTCCTCGTCATCCCTTGTTATGCCTGTGTACTCCCCCTCATACCCTTTCCCGATATTGGAGAGTACGGGGATGTACAGGCCGGATGGCCTGAGGCTGCCAACCACCTTTTTCCTTTTGTTGATGTCATAGCCGTGCCGGAACAGGCTCTCTTTCTCGTCGATTGTGAGTATTTTCTTGGCTTTGCGGTAAATGTCAAAGTGTGTCATAACACCCAGGCGCTCGAGCACTTTGGCGTAATACTCCCCTTCCCTGTAGATTATTGCCTCTCGCACTATGAGGCCGGAGCGCACCACCTTGTACTTCTTGCCGCGCCACTCGACTTCGAGCATGTCGCGGTAGAACGGCCGTTCCACGTGAATCTCCTCTTCCTTGCCATTTTTGCGCGTGAGCCTGATTTTCGCGCTCTTGAGGTCTGAGACCAGCTTGAAGTCCACCATTATGCTCTCCACCTCTTGATGAACGAGGCCCAGATGTCGCTCATTTCCTGCATGCGGTTGCCATATTGCTCAGAGAGCACCCAATCACCTGAGGACTTAGTTATCATCCCTGCGTCGCGGAGCTTGTTGAGCACTGTGTAGTATTCCTGGTGTGAGCACTCGAGGCTTTGCATGGTGGTGGCCCACTCCCTGTCCGGCAGCCGCTTCTTGTCCAGAAGCGAGTAAATGAGCTGCTCTGCCTTGCGCGCAAGCAGCGGCTTGCGGTAAAACAAGCCCTCTAGAATAGTGCGTAAGTCAGGCACCCTGTCGCGTGCCTTGATCTTGATGGTGGTCTCGTATTTCGCCATGGTGGCTACTACGCTAAGCAAGTATTTATCTATTGAGGTATGATGCCAAACCAGTGCTTTTCGCACCCACTTTTCACACTAACCCAAGTCGGGGTCTTATCGTAATGTGGGGGTTTCCCCCTCGGCCAAGCCTGCTTGCGCAGGAAAAGAAGTATCAGGAGGGCACAAGGCCCTCCGTGTTTGATATGATACCCGAATCAGCTGTAGAAGGCGTTGAGGTGCCATTCAACATCTGTTTTTCTGAGCTTCTTGCCCTTGCGGTCAATCAGCTGGTTCTTTATCGGCAGTTCGTTTCCGCTCTCATCGAGATTATATTTTACAACAAAGTCGTTCATAGTGTCCTTGTGGATAGCATCTATGTTGTGCAGGCCGTGGAAGTCCTCCGGATCTATGCCATGGAGCCCGATAAGGATTTCCTTGGCGCTTTCCCTTGCAATCTCGTTCGTAAGCCTGTCCGCCTCTTTCCTTGACACTTCCAGCTCGGTTATCTTCTGCTCCTTTTCTGTTATGTACCTGTCGAGCTTCCCGTCAAGGCTCTTGTGCTCCTTGATTTTTTGCCTGCCGTCTTTCATGTTATTGTCAGAAATGCTCCACATCACATCGTCACGGGCTTCCGTGGTTTCCGCTATCAGCGTCTGCAGTGTGTTCAGCCTTTTCTGATTCTTGTTAATGCGAGTTTGGTGGATTTTCCACTCACCGTATTTCTTGCTCGTGAGTGTCTTAGGTTTGCGTGTGTTGCTTTTCTTGAATTTGCGTCTGGGCTTCTTTTTTGGTGCCATTCAATATCACCTGTATTTAGTATTAGGCTTATTGCCCCTTAAAAGCCTATTCCACCCTTAGGCTAGTGATAACACTTGCCTGGTCGAGTGTCTGGTCAAAGCGCTCGCCGTGCTCCCTGACCAATATGTCAAAGTCGTAGCTCCCTGGCTTGAGGCCGAACTTGCCGAACACGGTGAACACCGCGTCCTTGGCCTCTGCTGGCTTCACGTTCTTGATTCGCATGCGGTGCGTGCTCACAAGGCCTGATGTGTCGAACCCGAACTTCGTGGGCACCCTAACGCTAACAGTGTAGTTCTTCGAGCGTTCGCTCTTGTTCCTCACTTCCACTGATAGTGCGATGGGCTTCTTTTGCCCGAGTATCATTCGTATTGGTGTGAACGATGTGCGTACTG
>JAUVIW010000003.1 GCA_030592525.1 archaeon | reverse complement strand
TGCAGTCATAAGTGTCTTCCTGTGGCGTGGTTATTTTGAATGAGTGTGAGTAGCTTGCCGAATCCCAGCCACTGTCATACGTGTCGCTTGTCGCCTGTCCAGTGCACTCCGCTCTCGCGACGAATGATTCGCTGGAGGTCATGGTTATGGAGCCGTCGGCCTTGGTGATGGCTGTAAAGATGAAGTCTGTGGTACGAATGGTTCCGCTGGTGTCAACAGGGTCGTACTGGCACAAGAGCTCACCCTTGGAGTCGCTGGATTTGCATGAAAGCATGCTGAATATCCCCCACCATCCTTTACAGTCGCTAGGTAGGTCCACTGAAACAATGCGGTTGTTGTTCTGGCCGCTTATGAAGTCGGAATCGCTTTCGGAGTTGCTTCTGCAGTTATATTTGCTGGTCTGTGATGTGCTGCAACTGCTTCCGCCACTGCACGACACGTCATAAGTGGTTGACGTTGTTCCGGTGAAATCTCTTGAGCCCATGTAAAAGTTACCAATCTTTATCACATTGCTCTCAACAAATGAAGCAGGGTTGAGCCCGCACACAGCCTTTATGTAGTAGTCGCCCGCTGTCCGTGATTCCGCTGTGGGCGTCCAGTCATAGTAGTACATTGGTGTTGAAATGGTTGACGTCCCCTCGGTTTTTGCCAGGTCACTGTAAGAGCCACCCGATTTCTTGATGTACCAGTTGACGTAGCTACACGATGCCAGGCCACCGGCACTCGGTGGCTGAAGGCCCTGCACGTTCAGGGTCACTGTGTCACCATAGTTCACGTATTCCGTGCTGCCGACCTTGTCGGCGCCAGTAATGCTGCCGGCCAAAACGCTTGCAGCCAACATAATCAGTATAGGTAGGAAAAAGGCTTTCCTCATGTATTTCACCACTTTAAGACTACGCAATAAGCCTATAAAAGGGTTTTGGGGGGATTATGGTTAAATACCTAGCAAACCCTAATTTCTTTCAATGACGAGAGCCCATTTCACGAAGAAGGATGAACAAATCCTCCTCAAAGCCGCGGAAAAGGCCTGTGGCAGCACTGTTTTGGATAAGTGGCTCGATGCCAAGGGCCCGCGCACCTTCCGGAACTGGGTTAATGGCGTGAATGATCGCTGGGGCCGGTACAACACCCGCCTCAACAAGTCCCACAGGGACATAATCATTGCTGAAAAGCACTTGCAAAAGGCCAATGGCCTCATGGAACGCGATGACTACGCTTCTGCGCAAAAGGAAATGTCCAAGGCGCTGACCCAGCTCAAGAAATCCAAGAAAAAGCGCTACAATGTAGAGACATACATGTGGCTCCACAACGTGACCGGAAAGGTCACTGAAATCCCCCTTACCCAGAGTGGGCTCACCGCACGCGAGATAAGCAAGCACTTGACGCGCAAGGCCGCAAAAGCCACGAGAATAGCTGCCACGGTCTCAGTGGGCTTGGGCGTTGGCACGTTCGCCTTGTACAAGCCAATACTGAGCCCGAATCAGGATTACCTTGACTTTGCCACGAACATGCTCGTCCTTTCCGCGCTCACCGCTCTCACTACAAAGGGCTTTAGCTCCCTCCATAACACTGCGCGCGACATCACTGAGTCAAGCGAGATAATCCACTTCAAGAGCAAGGACCTGCGTGAGCGCCAAGACAACTTCCAAAAGCGCTGGAAGGACTCTCTCTTGCAGTTGGCAGAGACGAAAAACAACACCAAGGGCATGCAGCGCCTCCGCAAGAAATCGGCTGATGTCAAGAGGAAGTGGAACCACTCCAAAAAGCTATTGAAGACCATCAAGCCATCATGGGCCCCCAATCCTGAAGTAAAGAAAAAGATTTGGGGCAAGAAAAGGCTTGCCCCTTAACCTGTTTTTAGCTGACTGTGAAGCCATCGGCCGCCAGCTTGGCCATCATCGCGTCCTCTATGTCCTGCGCTGTGCACGTGTTGCCGGTAGTGGCGAACGCTTCTTCTCCGAAAGTGCCCATTCTGCAGTCCATGTGTGTACTTGGGATGCTTTCGAGGTCGCTTGGGGCATAAGTGCCTTGGGTCACGCCCTCGGTTGATGCGTCCGAGCCCTCAACATCGGCCTCAAGCCAATTGCAGTTCATGCCTTCGGTGTACATTGCGTACATCGCGCCCATGGGCCCGCTCATGTCAGTGTATGACTTCAGTCCGCTGGCCGTCCGCTTTTGTATGGAGATTATTTTCCCCATTTCAGGCACGTCCATTTCCGTGTACGTGCTGTCCCCGAGTATCCTGAGCTTCATCACCATGGTCTGCCCCTGTGTCGTGGTCGTGATGTCACACTCGACCGGCTGCCCAAGCGCAGCGAGCTCAAGATAGGCCATGTCGGCCATGTCCAGGCCCCCGCCAACCGGTGTGTCTGGGGCGCCGTCCATTGCAGGCCCTGAGGGCGCGGGTGCGCTTGCTGGAGCCTCTTCCGGCGTTGTTGATGTTGTTTCTCCGCCGCCGACGCATCCTGCGAGGAGCGCGACGACGAGCACTAATGCTAGTATGTTTCTCATGAATAGAACACCTTTTGGCAACAAACGGTTTCAGACCATATAAGCATTACCTTTATTACCCACTGGCGAGTATTCTGGGAGGTATGAAGCGCTTTATTTTACTCCCAATAATACTGGTGTTGCTGGTGGCCGGCTGCGTGGACCTCAGCAGCGATACTGTGGACTGTGGCTCTGATTGGAACTGCTTTATTGAGCACGCCGCCACATGCACGCCCGCAAAGGTCGTGACGACACAGGAGTTCCCTGACTACGGCGCTTTGCTTTACGATGCCACCATCCTGGGCGGCACGGCAAGCGCGTGCCAGGTCAAAATCCACCCCCAGAGCCTCATTCCAGAAGAGGGTTCCGATGCGCCGGAGGGCTGGGAGTCCGCAAACGCGGTGATTGGGTTCACTGACATGACATGCACGCTGTCCCACAGCCAGCTCGCTTCACTCGCCTTCACCACAAACGACATAAACAACTGCGAGGGCTCGTTCGCCGACATAATCCGTGAGTACATGGGCACCCCAACTACACCGACCACTCCAACTACACCCGGCACCACTCCAACTACGCCAAGCACCCCTACAACAGGCGGCGATGAGCCGTCACGCTTCATACCCACGGGCATGTCCTACGATGAGTACCAGAAGATGATGAACAGCAAGTACCCTGTTGAAAGCAGGGTGTTCGGGTGCGCTTTCGATGACGAGGCATGCATTTCAAGCAAGACAAACCCCCAGGAAGATGTGTTTGGTGACAGCGTGACCGTGACGGTTCCCGCCGGAGCGGCGCTTTCATCGCTCGACCTCACCCCCACAATCCTGTCCGAGGAAGTGGAGGACGGCGAGGTGTTCTACTCACTTTCATTCCCTGACGCGCAATTCCTTGAGTTCGTGAGGGTCTTCGTGCCGCTGCCTGACGGCGCCGATGCCGCGGACTATGTTGCGGTGGACGGCAACGGCATCGAGCACCTGGTCACACCCACTGATGGTGGTGGATACTTCCTTACGGATCACTTCAGCAACTGGGAGTTCCGCGTGATGCAGAGGCACCCGGAGCCGGAAACGGTCATGGGCACGCTGAGCGGCACTGCGTACATTGACATGGATTCGGGCAGTGTGTTTGCCTCCCGGCTGAAGGTTCAGCTGGGAGGTGGCAGTGCCATGACCGACGAAAGCGGCAACTTCGTTATTCGCACGTCACAGGCGGTTATTGACAATGTGGCGTCTGACAAGGGTGCCGAAATAAAGCTGTTTGCAAGCATGCCCGGTGCGGTTGTGTACCCGACAGGCGCCTTGTCGGCACCGTACTACTCAAGCGTTGTGCTGAAGAATGAGGGCGGCGCGGTGAAAGCAGTGTTCAAGCCCACTGGCGACACGCTCGATGCCTTCAGGATTCTTGACAGGATTCGGGACGTGCAGGCGTTTTGGAAGGGGCGCGGCGCGCTCGACGACGGGTTCAGGAACGTGCAGGTATGGGTCAAGTACAAGAGCGCTGACGGCTCGTTCTTCTGGAGGAGCCCGCTTACCGGCGCAAAAGAAATGTACCTCAACGATGACTTTAACCAGGATATGGCGATGGGTGACGCTAACGGCGACACCATTGCGCACGAGTACATGCATTTCGTCAACTTCTTCAAGTACGGCATCGGCGCGTGGGACCGCCTGAACAGGGGGACTGCGGAGCACATCATCGGAAGGCCCACGAGCGTTGAGACCGCATTCAAGGAGGACGTCGCTTACTTCTCTGAGAGCGTGTTTGACGGCAGGAGGCTCGCGGATTTGGGTGATGACGCAAACATGGCCAAGGAAATACCCAGCATACTCAGCACATGGCAGGCGCGCAAGAACAGCTATGTGGCTGCAAAAACAGAGGCGAAGAAAAAGCTCGTGGTTGACTTCTCAAAGGAGTTTTTCATGGCTAATGCGGAAATCATTGAGGAGTTTAACCAGGACAACTTCAGGATTGACGGGTTCGGCGCGCTCGTGCTCTGGGACATGTATGAGCGGCGCGGCGACGGGTTTTTCACTGACTTCTGGGAAACCATCAAGCAGTCAAAGCCGTCGACATTCCGGGGGTTCATGGCTGCGTACCAATCCAAGTTCGGGCAGGAGCGGTTCGACGAGCTCAATGCAACGGTTAGCAAGTACGGCGGCAATGTGTTATGGAGGGAGCTCGACCCGTTCTGGGCTGAGGAATGCCTGACTGCAGGGGATTGTGATGATGGCGACCCGTGCACTGCTGACTGGTGTGTGGAAGGGGGCTACCTTCAGCAGGGGCTTATCGGCGGCATAACAGTAACGTGCAGCGCACACCATCCCTGCCAGAACCCGCAGTGCGCTTACGAGCGAAAGCTCGTGAAGCCGTTCACCGAGAACCCGAGCGAGATAGCGGTGAGCAAGGTTTACACGTACACTTACGATTCAGGTGAAGTCCTTTGCTGTGATTACGGCAGCTCTTATGTGAACATGGTGTTCAAGTCAAGTGACTACTCTGACGCCAAGGTGACTCACAGTAACTTCAAGTGCTGTGATGACTCTGACTGCGTGTCAGGCGGGTACAGTGGTGCGGAGTACGACATGGACATATACGTCCAGAACCGTGGCCAGACAGTCGCCAAGTGCGTGAGCAACTACTGCGTGTACTCGCAGCCGGTTAAGTCAAGCTAGGCTGTGGTGGTCATCCTGCCAACATTTATCGGGAAAAAATGGGGCAGGCACTGCATTGCAATGGCTTAGAACCCGAACAAGCTGGATAAGAGGTCCCAGTACCAGCTAAACATACCTGTGTCTTCCCCGGCCTTGTACCCGAACTTTAGCCCGGTGCTAGCACCAATGCCACCAACATCATTTGAGTCATCTTCTTCCTCGGGCTCTTCTTCTTCAGGCTCTTCTGCTTCGGGCTCTTCCGCCTCATCATCAGAGCCACCCAGTTGGCTATCGATGCTTACGCCAGGTATCCCTGTGCTCACGCCTGGCACGCCACTTGTTAGTTCACCTTCATCAGAATCATCAGTTGTTTCTCCGCTGGTGTCAGGCAGCTGGAATTCTCCGCCCGGCAGCGTTCCTGTACCCAGGTCAACTATGGCCTCATCGCTTTCTTCTTGGTCGGGAACGAGCGGGTCCGTGCCTGCCTCGACCTCTTCCTTGTCGTTCACGCCATCACCGTCAGTGTCAGCGTTATTTGGGTCCGTGCCCAGCATATCCTCGAACGCGTCAGTGAGGCCGTCGCCATCACTGTCCTGCGGAGTAACCACTTCGCCTTCGTCGCCGGTGTCCGGCTCTGTTTCGTCATCGTCGCCGGTGTCTGGCTCTGTTTCAGCATCGTCGCCGGTGCCGTCATCCGCAGCGCTGACCACCACAGTGAACGAGTCGCCGTAAAATATGTTTTCCGCTTCGTCCTGGAGGCCGATTATGCAATAGTAAGTGCTCGCGGGCAATGCGATGCTTGCGGAGTGCGTGGTTGTGTAGGATTCAACTGATAGGACAGTATAGTCCCCACCACAGTCAAAGAGCGCTATCACATTCTCGTCAGCGGTCACAGTGAACGCAGTGTCATCAGCGCCGACATCGTAGCTATAGTCAACTATTGATGGCAGCGTGGTGTCCGAAGTTGAGCCTGAGTCACTGTCCGAATAATCAGTGTCATAATCGTAGTCGTAATCCGAGTAGTCAGTGTCGTAGTCATAGTCGTCGTAATCATAATCGTCGTAGTCCGAGTAATCGTAGTCGTCGTAGTCCGAGTAATCGTAGTCGTCGTAGTCCGGTACTTCGGGCTGCGGTGGGGTGAAGAATGGCTCCTCTTCAGGCGCTTCCACCTCTTCCTCGGGCGTCACTGGCTCCACTGGTTCAGGTGCTTCTTCCTTGACTTCAGTGATGCAAAACACTTGCTGGCTTGAGGGATCCACATAGGCGTACATCTCTGCGTCAGAGAAGGCGTCCTCGAGCGAGATGCGGTAGTACTCTCCGGGCTTGATGCCCGCGCACTCTGAGTGTATTTCGTCTTGTGTTAGCTCGAACACTTCCGGTGTGATGTGCACCGCGCTGAGCTCTGCAGCGGGATACTCTTCAAGAAACGCCCTGACCTCTGGGTTATCGGTCGCGAGCTTTTCAGGGGTTACCGTGCCAATGCATCCGGCGGCGAGCACTGCGATGAGTATGACTGCAAGAACGTTTCTCATAATAATCACTGTGTACAAATTACGCACTAGGTGTATTAAAGTGTGGTGGGCAATCGACCAACCTTTTTCTGCGGAAAAAGCTTGACCAAAAACAGCGGCGGAGCCGCATGTGCTCGCCTCTAGGTGAGCAAGTGTTATATTTCCCAGGTTTTTTGCGCATTCAGCGCAAAAAAGCTGTTGTGGGCAGTCGGCCATAGGCCGCCTTCTGTTAGAGATGGCATTCGACTTAGCGCCAAAAGTTCACTGGCTTGCACGGTTAGGCCCGCAAGCTCGTTTCATTCCTGTCCCGCCTCGCTCAGTGGTCTTCATCGCTTGAAGCGGATTGGATGCGTTTCTGCTCTCGCGTGGGGCTTCGCAACCCCTTAGTTGGCCTACTAGCGCCCGTGGGCGGACCTTCCTCAGGTGCCGTGGGCACCCGCAGCCATCCACCAACTGCCCTGCGACACAAGTGCCGCAGCTATGATTCTAGCCTTGGCCTTTATAAAGGTTTTTGCACTCAGGCAGCGAGGAATGGGAACATCGTGAACACCCAGTCCCAGTACTGCATAAACATGCCATCATCATACTGTTCCTCACCCTGGAACCCGAATTTAGGTCCGCCAGCCGCACCAATCCCTCCGGCGCCACCAGATGGGCCGGAACGGAATGGGTTCGCAGCAGCGCCACCTGTGGCACCACCAACCGCTTCCCCGCCGGGGCCAGTAAGGCCTCCAACAACCTCGACGTCAATCGCATGAACTCCAATCAATTGGTGCTCGTTTCTGTATTTGTCAGCAATTGTCCCTGTGCACGAAAACGGGGATATGTCCACGCCTACTTGTAGTGGCACATTAAGTGTCATTTTATGATTTGTTGAAAGCGATGAATATTTCTCCACACCCTGGCATGAGAGCGAAATAGTTGTGGGCTCGTCAGTGGTGATTTCTATCATTGTCTTGCCGGATGAATCTACAGTGGCACTTTCTACAGTGAACTCACTAACATGATTATCGAATCTCATGTGCACTGTTTCCCATTTGCTTGCTTCAACGCCATCTGTTGCCTGACAGGCAACAGTGAAACTAATAATCTTTTGTTTTGTGCCATCTTCACCTATGAAATACTTGTTGTAGTCGGTTATGTCTATGTGATACCTATTGTCGATGCTTTTTACTTTCAGGTACCATGGGGATTCTTCAGCTCTTTCAAGTGATTCAACATCCAGATAATCCATGCTATACGCATGGCCTTCCATAACTATTATGTTATAGTACACCTGATTCAGGTCCACGTCGGTCGCTTGGCAGTTAGCAATAACCTTATTTTGGTCGTATTCCGTTGTGCCCACAGGCATCTCAAACTCCGCTGAGAATGATTCAATCACAGGTGCTTCATTATTGAGTGTCTCGAACTTGAGCACTTCAGTGGCCTCATTGTGGTTATAGTCTTTGGAAGTAAGTGTACACGTGAGGAACTTGTTCCCTACTTGCTCATCAAGATAGATATCATGTGACTTGATGTATTCATCGCTTGATGCACTCAGTCTTGTATCCAAGTAGGATGGTTCTTCATCCTTATCTATTGAATCCAGCAGCACACATTCAACTTCTGAGGTCGCGTAATCGCTTGTTGTCCATTTGAACCTGATGTCATAAGCGAGCTCGTCAGGTGCCTTACTGTAGTCCCGTTCCACGAAATACTTTGCGTTGGACATTGTCAGAGTACTATCAACCTCTTTTTCCAGCCACTCACCCTTGTTACCCACTGAATCATATGCGCGGCAGCGGACATTTTTGAGGGGTTTGTAGGATGATGTCTTTAACTCATAGTACCCAACCCCATCAGTATCCACTCCATTCCAATACCCATAGTGATCTGTTTCTATCTCATAGCCTCCATAAATCATACCATCCTCAACATCAGTGCTACCGGAGCACCTTATTTCCTTTATGCTCGCATCCTCGGAACTTGTTGTGATAGAAAGGTATGTTGGCTTTGTGGGCGCACCCGAATCAAGAGAATCTTTGAGATTTCCCAAGTCAAATTCTGGGTAGGCATACAATTTTCCACCAGTCCCTGTAAACGATGATATCACACATGAATGCTCTTTGAGTTCAAGACCCTTCAATGTTACGGAATGGCTCGTTACGGTGCTTTCATAAAATTTCTGGCTCGTTCCACAGGTAACCTTTGATGACGAAGGCGTAACTGTTGACCAAGTGAAAGTAATGTCTGCAGTTCCCTCCTGTTGGTTCAGTGACTCGGAAATCTCAAAGTTGAAGTCCGAAACCTGTTGTGTCTTAACGCATGCCCCATCATCACACTTGTAGTTGTCAGGGCAGTTAAGCAGGGCTTGTCCGCTGTGTTGGCTGTCCGAACAAAAGTTTTCACGGACAGTCGTCTCATCAGCGCAGTTGTCAGTTTCCCTTAGTCCAGCTGGTGTGATAACCGTGCCTTTGGAGTAAATGTATTGTCCGCCGTCAGAGTCCTTGCACACATCAGGTACCATCCAAGATTCTTCATCTTCTGTTCCACCATCGCCAGAAGTGCCATCTTCCTCGTCAGTATCATCTTCAGTGGAAGTAGTAGTGTCCTCTTTGGGCCTCTCGCAAATGAGAATCGCACCCTTGTCAGTCTTGCATGATATAACGCCCCGGTCGCATTTCTTGCTACGCCCGTCAACAACCTCATCTCCTGTTTTACATCGCATTTTTTCGGAGTTCTTTCGACCACAATCAAACACTCCCCACTCAAATTTACAATCCCCATCCTTATACTCGCTTTCTTCACCGTCAAACTCGTCGCCGGTGCCCCCAGCATAGTAATCCCCATAATAGGGGTAATCGTTCAACTTAGCGGAAGACACTGAGGTATAAACAGCCCCGCCAAATACTGTCGAACTTGAAGGGGGATTCACGCACGATGCCTCAACTTGAAGTATTGTGCTACGGTACGTTTCCATTGATTCATAATTATGGCTGTTTGGGACACCGTTCCATACAAGGGAATAACTTGCAGTATTTTCCGTGTAAACGGTGTTTCCCCTGATATCTTCTATTCTCCAATTGACTCCGCCACCGCAGTTGCCGAACATGTACTGCACTCCGGATACGTAAAAAAGATTAATCGCATTGCATCGCTGGACTATCTCAAATTTAACAGGGACATTGCCATCAAACGGAATATATGTACCTTCATCAGTTTCCAACCCAAAACTCATCTTTATGGGCACAGTCATGTCCAACATACCATCGCAATCAGGTATCTTTGCCCAAGCACCCATTGCCAAGACGGTAAACAGTAGTATTACAAGAAAAGCTTTTCTCATGCGTATCACTGCCACTAATAACGCAATAAGGCTTTAAAAGCGTTTATGGTGCCAAAAAAGGGAATACCGTGAATACCATGTCCCAGTACTGCATGAACACGCCGTCATCGTACTGTTCTTCACCTTTGAACCCAATGCCACCAGCCGCACCAATGCCACCAGAAGGGCCTGCGCGGAACGGGTTTGCTGTGCCTCCGCCAACAGCAGCTCCTCCACCGATTTCGACGCTTCCGCCTTCAACCACTATGACTTGCACGCTTTTAGTGGCCTCAAGACCAACCTTGTCAAACACATTTGCGGTGCACGTGAACGGCTGCGCGCTAATGCTGCCACCGCCAGGCGCATTCGGGTCTGCTTGCTGCGGCCCGCCCATGCTCCTGAAACTGAAGGTGTGGTTCGGGCTGAAATGATTTGTGGTCATGAGACTGGTACCTGGGCATGTAAGCCTGTATGTAACATACTCGCTCGCGGTCAGTGCGACTGTTGCGAACCCAAGTGAGCTCACTTCCGCCTTGTCAACAGTGATGGTTGGTGCGTCTTGGTCAATAATGATGCCAAGTATGGTCTTATCCTCACTTGTCTCAGCCTTGTCAGTGGCAAAGCACTTGAGTTGCACACCTGTCTGGCTGTCCAATTCACTGACGTCCCATCTGTAATACCCGCTGGTCACATCTTCGGCAAGTGTTTCCCACTTACCATCATGCTTCGCCATTAATGTGTAGTACTCCTGGTTATTGTCAGGGTCATCTGCGCGGCAGTTCATGGAGATAATCGTCTTCTGCTCCCCGCCGAAAGTGCTGTAATCTGATGCCAAATTGAACGAAGTGATAGTTGGGGGGTTATTGTTCATGAGTATGCCCACCTCTACAGTCTCTTCTGCCGAGTATTCTCCATTCAGATCAAGAGACTGGATTATGCAGTCCCAATTGCCTTTCGTTAGGCCTTTAACAGTGAGCTCGTGGATCTTGACTTTCTCTGAAGACATTACCGGCTGAATCGAGCTTATGGTATCACTCGTTTTTCTGCACGTGACTTTCGAGTCCGCATAAACATCTGTCCTCCATGAGAACGTCGAATCGTATATATATTCGCTTCCAGGACGCACTTCATAGTGATCTATGTTGGTGATTTCAAGCTTCGGGCGCTCAAAACCAATAGTGACCCAGTTACTTATGGCCCCTCTGGAGTCTGCAACACGGCAGCGCACCCGAGTCAGGGAATTGATGCGAGATGTATCCAACTGGTAGTACCCGAGCCCACCCGGACTGCCGAATGTACCACTCTGACTGTTGAAGATACTCCACTGGTCATTGTAATATGTGCCGATATAGTAATTCAGTATGCCATCATCCATGGTACTAACCGCTCCTGAACACCTTATTGTCACGGTGTTGGCATCTGTTTGCTTAGCGCTTATTTTTGTCGGCGCGCTTGGCGCATCTGAGTCTGCTGGCGGTCCAAGACAAGCGCCGTCACTGCACCCATACTCACATGTGACTTCGTCAGAATCTGCTTGGTTGTTGGTGGTGCACGACCATTCAGTCAGTATCGAGCCATCACACGAGTCACGGTGGCTCTCAAATACAATCCCCACATCCCCACTTGTGTCAGTAAGACTCACAAGACCCTTTGTTGAAGTGTCAAAATCATCGTTGTCATTGCATTCGACTGAGTGGGTGTACCTGAACGCACTTTCTATTTCCGGACCTGAACCCTCAGTGTTACTTGCATAGCATTTTACGCCCGTCACAGCCTTGCCTTCTTCCTCATCAAAATTCACCCAGTAAGCCTTGTTTGAAGAGGTATCATCTGAAGAAACATATTCAGGAAGCTTCATCCATGTCCATTCCCCGCCGCTATAGTACGCGAAGTTATAGTTCGTTGCTCCATCGACTTCCGCGCATATTACCGTAAGCTTTTCAAAGGATACTGAGTATTCCGCTGTCACTGAGGCAGGCTTTTCTAGCCCGGATTCTGGTTCGGACGAAAGTTCACCACTATCCTCTTCAGATTCATCAGGACTAGATGCGACATTAAATTCTTTACAAATGAGTTTTGCTCCGTTGTCGGTCTTACAAGAAAAAATACCCCTTTCGCAGCTCTTGCTTCTTCCATCAACAACCATGTCGTTTCCCTTGCATTTCAATAGCTCAGAGTTCTTTCTGTCGCAATTGAATATACCCCAGCTGAACTTGCAGTCGCCTGTCTTGTAAGTGGACTTCATGCCATCAAATTCATTGCCTGTTCCCCCAAGGTAATATGGCCCCACTTTTATGTCAATTATATTCCAAGTGCTACTGCTTCCTGAAACTTGTGATTTGATTTTTCCAGTGCACTCTGGTTGTTCGCTGAAATCATATGAAAACGGCTCATTCTCATCTGTCCACCCTATTGGCGTATTCCACTTATTGATGTTACACGGTGAATTAAGGTTCATGTACCACTGAAGATTGGTTGTATCTGTGTTATCTGCGATAAAAGATACGTCCCCATTAAGTGTTGAGACATAAACCGTACCTCCAACGGTCATAGAAGAGTCAGCTACATCGATGCCTTCAGCCAACACTCCCGTAGTAAAAATAGATAATATACATATAATGAAAAGAATTTTTCTCATGCGCAGTCACCTGTCAATGACTACGCAATAAGGCTTTAAAAGCGTTTAGGGACTTATTCCTCTTCTTCCGGTGGCAACGCAGCCTCGAACTCTGCGTGCGAGCACACTTTGCCCGGCGTGTCGAACTTTTCGCTCCCGAAAGTTACCTCAGAGCAGTCTATTGCATCAGCAGGAAGCTCTTCAATAGCCTCGAAATCCTGCTCAACCTGGATGTGAGGGTAGTCCCCCTCGCCATCCGCTGTAATCCAGTCACAGTTCAGGGTTGGAACAGCTTCGGCGTACATGTCACCCACGGCGCCGTTCATGGACGTGTAAACATCATTGCCCTTTTTTATGTAAGTAGCAGCCGGGTCCAATATGTCCACGCGCGCGTTGCTTCCGAGAACACTAAGAGTATAAGTAAGTGGCTGGCCGTCCATGTCCAGCGTGACACTGCACTCCACAGGCGCATTCAAAGCGACTAACTCGGGATAATTCATGTCTTGGACAGTTTTTTCTTCGGGCTCGCCGGGAATTGATTCGCCTCCGGGGAACTCGTCCACAGGAGAGCCGCTCACATCGCCGGCCGTTTCGTCGGGGTCAACAGGCCCAACATCAGTCGCGGGCCCCATGAACATCATGGCTCCGACCATAAGGAGTGCGAGCACTATGGCTCCGCCAATAAGCATGAATGGAGGCTTGCTCTTGGCTTGCGGCCCCTCCAACGGGGTCACACTCGGCAATCCCCTGCTCGCGGGCGGAGATTGGTCTTTTGATAGGGGGGAGTGGATTGGATCCATGCCCCTTACTATCCGTAGGGAGAATAAAAGGCTTGCGCTACGCCGTTAATGCGTTAGCGCGCTCACTTGAGCTTTTCCCCGATAACCGGGTAATAAAACTCTTTGCCCTGAAGGGTCTTGATCGCGCCAAGAAGCATGAACAAGAGCATTACAGCGACCGCGGCAAAGGTAATCAGCGGGAACAGCATGAAAATAATGCCTCCGTCACTGCCACCGGCCACGAGCGAGAACGCAAGCAATCCGCCGCCGAGCGCAACAGCCACGATAATGACGGTCCAGAGGACCTGCCACACGAGCGCCTGCTTGGCCTGAAAAGCCGCTTTCTTGTCCTTGTCCTTGTACATGAACCAAGTGATTATGGGCGCGAGCATCCCAAGAACTATCGGGAAGTGCGACCATGCAACCAGGTATTTTTTAGTGTCGTCAGCCATGAAAAACAACCTCGGACAACGCTTACTCCCACGGGGTTAAAAAGCGTTTGCCTAAAGCGCGCCCCCAAACGCACCCGCTATCCACGAGCCCACGAGGTTCGCGAGGCAGATAACGAGGATTGCGACGGACACGTGCTCAGCGACAACGCGCCACGCACTCTGCTTCTGCTCCAAAGCCAGGAAGTAGCTGAGTGCCGCGAGCGCGGCAAGCCCCCACACGACGCTCACGAGCACCGCGGTGGGCAAGTCCAGCAAGAGGACTGGCACGAGGAACGTGAGCGCGAAAAAGAACTTCGAGAGCAGCGTGGTGAGCGTGGACTCCCACACCTCCCGCTCAGTGTGCTTGCCCTCGGACTCCTCGGATACGTGGATGCCCAGCGCGTCGGAGAACGAGTCCGCAATCGCGATTGTCAGTATGCCTCCAATCACGACGAGCTTCGAGCCCGTGCCCGCGCTCAGCCCGATTAGCAGGCCAAGGGTCGTGATGATGCCGCTCACCAAGCCGAAGCAGAACCCGACCTTGATTGAGTGCTTCACTCTGTCTCACCCCACACCTGGTTCATCGTGAGCCAGGCCACGCCGAGCACGATGGCCACAACCATGGCATACTGTGAGACGAGATAGTCGCGTGGCACGAGAATTGCGTTCGCGAACACTATTGACACGCCGAAAAAGAGCCATGCCACCCCCGACAGTATTTTGCCGGCCATGTCAATGTACTGCTTCATGCCCAAAAGGACGCCAGGGGAGTATAAAACAATAACGCTTATATCCCCCTTCATGCTTCTTGGTGGGCATGGCAGTCGCGTGCATAGCTTGCGGTGACAGGCGCAGGAAAAAGGTTCTCAAGAAGCACGGGGGGCACAAGCACTATGTGTGCTCGAAGTGCGCTGGCCACAAGAGCCTGGCCAAGATGATGGCCAAGAACTGCAAGTGCTAAGGCACCTAGTTCCCGCACAAAAAACGATTACAGGTAGCCCCAACAGCTTTTGGCCACTATCTTTCTCTGGCATTATTTCTCTTCTTTCAGCTTGTATTCCCGCGGCCACGCGACGACAAAGGTATCCACGTCCTCCTTTTTCATGTCGACTTCCTTCTTGACGATTCGCTCTTGCCATTTACCGCTGATGAAGTGGCGCATGTGATTGAAGTAAGTGTCAAGCGCGGTGGTGAAGCGCTCGTAAGTGCTTTTGTCAATGTCGTGGTATTTCGCGCGCTCTATGACGCCTGCATGCGATGTGCCACCCATCACAACAATGCGCTTTATCTTGGCTTTCCGTGAGACAATATCAGCAAGGCCCTGCAAGTTTTCGGGGAGGCAAAGCGCCTCCATTTCACCATAGCCATGCAGCTCGACCTCGGGCGCGTAGTCGAGGCTATCAAGTGCCTTGACAACGCGCAAGTCCTCATTAACATAGTTATTCATGCCGTGTGCGGCACCAAACTTGGGCTGGTGCAGGCGAGTGTTATCCATCCTGTGAAAAATGTCCGTGAGCTCCTTGGGCCTGCCACGATACTTCCACCAGCTCACGACCACATGCGTACCTTGTTCTTTTTTACACTGCTTGATTATGGCCTTGAGCTCCTTAATCTTTTTCTTCCAAGTGCCCGGCGCGTGTTCCATTCCAGGCATCTGCTTCACAAAGTCCGGATGATTAATGAGCACTATTTTTTTCACGCTTTCTCCCTTGAGGATTAGGTCAGCTATTTTTATTGCGTCCTTTTCCGTGACTTTTCTGGATCGGCCTGTAAACGCCTGTATTTCAGGGCGCGTCTTCATTTTCTTCCCGAGCCGTTGTGCCCAGTGCGTGATTGTTTTCTTGCGATTCTCTGAGTTCAGCAGGTCACGGACTATTGCCTTGTGATATTTTGGCCGTTCCTTCGGCCTGATTTTTCCCTTGAGATCAGGCTTTACCATCAAACAAAAATATGTGAAATGGGCTTAAAAAAGCAATTGTTTTAAACCCCCTCCTCTTTGTTCTGCGCATGGCTTTCATAGACATAATTGGCATGGGTGGTGCGCCGCCGAAGGCTTCGAGGCTCGCGCACAAAGTGGACAGGATGCTGGATGGCCCGATGATTGTCGCGGCATTCCTCATAATACCAATCATATTCCTCGAGATGACCCTGCCCCAGGGCAGCCAGCTCCACGACTGGGTGCTCATCGCCGACGCAGTTGTATGGGGTGCGTTCATCGCCGAGTACGTCATCATGCTTTGGGTAACGAAGATGCCGTGGAAGTACACGAAGCGCAATTGGCTTAACGTCATAATCATTTTGACATCAATCCCAGTCGTAATGCCGGCGGCTTATGCGGCAGTAAGGGTGCTGAGGCTGTTGAGGGGGCTGCGTGCGCTGCGCGTTGTTGTCGCGGCGGGCATTGTCTACAGGTCAGTGGAGCGCATCCTCAAGAAGAACGGCTTCGCTTACTTCCTTGCGCTGACATTGCTGGTGATGCTTGCCGGCGCAACACTCATACCCCTGGTCGACCCGGCGATATCGGACCCGGCTGACGGGTTGTGGTGGAGTGTTGTCACGACCACATCGTTCGGCGACTACGACTCAATGGTGCCATCGAACATAATGAGCAAGGTGATGGCGGGCACGACCATCATACTCGGCATCATCCTGATTAGCCTGATGACCGCGAACATTTCCGCACACTTCGTGGAAAAGGATTCAGAGGACGAGTTCTCGAGAATAGAGGAAAAGCTTGACCGCATCGAGAAGAAGCTGGGCAAGCTCGAGAAAAAGCGCTGAAACCCTTTTAAGCACCGAAATCCCTAGTGAATATGATGCCAAAAGCGAAGAGAGTGGTCAAGAAGAAGCTGCCTGAGTTACGCAAGCGTGTGATGAAGCGGTTCAGGCCCGAGCACCACGAGCTTATGGACAGCTTCCTTGAGCACACCGCCTCAAGCAAGGAGGAGTGGAACGAAGCCCTCCGCTTCCTGCGCGGCCTGTCGCCAGAGGGAAGCGAGCACGTTTACAGCGTCAAGCTATTCAAGGAAAGTGAGCCCACTGCATGGGGCTCAGCTCCAGCAATAAAGATATCCCATTATGGGGCTGAGCCTGAAGTGGAAGTGTTCTACCGCAAGTTCAATTTCCGCTTTCCGCTCAAGGGCTTCGAGGGCATGCACTCAAAAATCGTGGAGCGGGCACACAAGAACGTGGGCGTTAAGGGCGGGCTATACTTCCCTGTAATGGCCAAAGGCGGGAAGATAGAAAAGCGCTTGGAGAAGCGCAACATCCCCATAGAGTATAATACTATAGAGAGGTGGCCGTTCGCCAAGAAAAAGCCGATACTTGAGGGTGAGCTCGAAGCCAAAATCACCCTCCCCGACGGCATGTTTGACAGTATTGTGCAGCCATTGCATGACCTGTGGTTCAATAGCGCTGCCGACCTCCGAGTCTCAATTGAGCTGAACACCAAGAGCCAGGCATACGAGAAAAAGGTAAACAAGACAAAGCTCGAGGCCGTGGAGATGGAGGGCATGGGCGTGCACCACGCGATTTACAGTGCGCTGAAGACAATATACAACACTGATGGCCTCGCTCTCCTGGGCAAGAAAGCGCTGAAGGGCCGAAGGCGTGAGACCGTCCGCGACATGATACACTACACCATGCCAAAGGACTTTTCGGAAGCAAGGTCATGGGACCTGCTAATGCGCATGAGCCGCGTTATACAGGCACGTGCGGGCCCGGGCTCCATGGAACGCAGGAAAGCAATGGAGCAGCTTCTTGAGTTCACGCGCACGGACCCCGCGATAAAGAGCATCGCTTCTGTGAAAGGCGAGCTTGACCCGAACGTTGACAAGTGGCTCGATATCATAGGGAAAAACATCGGGGACCGCGACTCCATGTTGAGCGGGGACGAGCGCAGGACCCGAATACGCATGCACTTGAGGGACGTGGACCCACGCGACCACCCCGCAAGAAATGGCGACATTGTTGAGTACTACTCTGACATGACTGGTGAGGGCAAGAAGTTCACCAGGAATGACTTGAAAACGCTAAGTAATGAGTACCCTGAATGCAAGTGGAGAATAAAGCGAATCAGGGAGCTGGCGAGGAAGCCCAGGCTCAGGAGGTAGGAATGCCGTTCGAAAAGGAAGTTTCAAAAGCCATCAGCAAGAAAAAGGCGTCCGATCACCTGTGGAAAGAGCGCAAGGGGCTTTCGAAAAAGATGTGGCGGTTCATGCAGAAGGGCCTGAACGCAAGGGACTTGGGCTACACAATAATCGGTGTGATAGAGCACCACTGTAATCGGATTAACACGAAAAAGGACGTTGCTAACGGCTTCATCCGTGTGATGGATGAGGATAGAACCAAGGCATTCGAGCCCACGAAAGAACTGCTTCGTGACACTATCCTAAAATGGGGTGGGAAGAAGCCGAAGCCATTGAGCAAGATGGCTAAGGTCATTACACATCTCGTGAATGCGGATCCCGGCGAACTCGTATCTGCCAGTGACATATCCGACGCATACGAAAAAAAGCACGGCAATAGGATTAATCTCAGCAATTACCTGCATGAGCCCAAGGAAATGCACACATACTCACTTGTTTCTGTGCGTGGCAAAAGCAGGCGCCTACCTGGAAAAAACTATCATCGCGTGGTACCAAAGCATTTCTGGGCAACGGACATCCTTGATGAGGACCGGCTTATCACCAAGGTCCTCAAGAAAGTCAAGGGCAAAAAGTTCGAGAACTGGCGCGAGATGGAAGTATACGTCCAGACCCCTTCCAAAGACTACAAGCGGGTCCCTGTCCAATAGCATTAAGTCATTAAACAATTTTGAGGAACTGCCATGATAAAGATCAAGCCGCTCACGGAAAAGGGGCGCGTGAAAGAAATGCGCAGGGCACACCACAGCAAATTGCTTGATAAAAAAACCAACGCAATCACACTTGATGTCATTGACCCAAAGCGCAGCCATGACGCCGTGGAACTCATCCGCAAGCGCGTGCTTCCGAAGCTCAAAAGCAAGAAGGTCACAGTCATAGAGGTGGGGCCTGGCATGGACGGCATCTCACCGTACTTATTCGCGCACATGCTCGAGAGGGAGGGAAAGAGTTACAATGTGGTCACGGCGGACATCCAAAAGAAAGTGCTTGATTCAATCAAGGGGCTTGACGAAGCCTATTTTCTTTCGGGTATGCCCCGCACGCGCTTCATGGCCACATTCAAGACCGCAGTGAAATATAACCCCAAAACAGATGGCCTCAAGGTTCCGCGCAGGTGGAAGAGCCGCATACACTTCGTTAAGGTCGATGCATTGAGGGGCATGCCCCGTGTACAAGCCGACATTGTTAATGCAGTGAGGTACCTGTACACTCTCCCTAGGTACTCACAGCACCTGGGGTTCCAGCACCTGGTCGACATGGTGAAGCCAGGGGGGTTCCTGCACACTGACTACATTCCACTGCCCAAGGGGAGCATTGTGCCGTGGGCGCACGTTAGTTCTGCCGAGACTATTGAAAGAAACCTTGACTACGAGGCCTTTGGCTTAAAGCTGGTGCACGTGAGCCAGGGTCATGTGATATTCCAAAAGGTGGAGTAAAGCTTTTTATACGGCCTCCGCGTTGTTTTTCTCACGAGGATGCAACCATGACGATGACAAGCGAGCAAGCCGATGAAATGATTAAGCTCCTGCGGCCGGTGGCACGCTACTGCGAGCTCAAGCTGAGGCTTGATGACCTCGAGGGCGAGGCCAAGGATGTCGAGGAGGAAACCATGGCTATGCAGGCAGAGGAAACGCGCTTCAAGACGATGTCACCGGAGCAGAAAGTAGAATTGCTTGACGGCGTGATGCGCACGGTTTTTGCGTGCCGCGCGAACTACGAGGAGCTGGGGGTTGACGGCGTCGTGGACGGAGAATGTGACGAAGTCGAGGAGTACCTTGAGTCACGCGGGTTCTCGGGCCTGTTTGCTTTCAGTATTCCAGAGGTTGAGCAGCTGGTAAACAAGATTGACGAAGCGCTTTCGGCGGGTGACGGCGAATGAGCGGGTGGATGCAGCGCATCGCCAACTACTTCGAGACCCTGGTGGGGTTTTACATCCTTGCGCTCGGTGTCACTGCATTGGGCGACCTGCTTTCCGTCGGCGGTGGTGACGTCGTGTTTCCGCTCGTGCTGTTCTTCGGCGGCTCACTGCTGTCTGCCCACGGCTCATTGTGCGTGCTGAAATCGCCTGTGAACGGCTTGTTTGGCGAGCATCATGGCGATGAAAGCGCGCGCTACGCCAAGATTTTCTGGGTGATGTTCATGGCTTTGCTGATGCTCGCGCTGGTGTTCATCATCTTCACGCGCATGGCGTAAGGCTTACTTTGCCCTGCGCCTTGGCTTCCTCTTTTTCGCGAGCTTTTTCTTGAGCCTTGCCTGGCTCTCTTCCCTGCGGCGCGCCTTTCGCTCAACGCTGTCAAGCTGGCGCTGCCTTGACGCATCAGCCACTATTGAGCGGTGCTCCTTCCTGCTTTCAACCCACTTTCTCCAGAACTTGCTCTTCTTTGCCTGGTCGAACACGAAGTTCCTGTGCATCCCCAGCTCTTCAGCGACCTCATTGATGCTCCTCCCGCTGTGGCGGGCAATGTAGTAGTCGAGCATCCCGTCAATTGCATCGCGGCCGAACAAGTGCCTGAGGTGGGCCACCTTATATCCCATTTGGCTCTCGAACACCTCGTGCGCTAGTGAGGGATGCGTCTCTGATTCGGCTGTGCCCATCAGCTCGCGAATCTTTTTCTTGACTTGGCTGTGCACCTCAAGGTGGTATTTTTTGGGCACTGGCTTAACATTGATTGCCTTGGTCACGTCCAAAAGCGTGAACTTCCTTTTTTTCTTGATGAGCCTGCGTATGGCCACTGTGACCTCGGCCCTGCGCTTTTCGCCAGTCCACTTGCCTATCATCACTAGGTTAGTGCATAACTGGGAATAAAAAGGCTTTGCATAGGCTAATATGCCTGTTCCGCAATAACATTACCATGGATGCCTCGAGCTCCTGCAAGTGGCTACACGAGCTTCTAGAGCGCCTGCCATTGCTTGAGCACCCTTTCTCGATTGAGTCCCTGCCAAGGGACGCCGTGTACTTTTTCTACGAGCACGGTGAGGACTGGGGCCACGGGGGCACGAAGCCGCGCGTGGTTCGCGTGGGCACGCACCGGAAAGGCAATTTCCAGAGCCGCATGCGTGACCACTATGTTAACGATGCGCGCATTGCCGCGATGTCGCGGAACAAGCCGAAGCCCAGTGACCGCAGCATCTTCCGGAAGAACATCGGGCGCGCAATTATCGCGCGCGACGGCTTGGAGTACGCCAAGGTATGGGAAATTGATTTCACTTCGAAGTCGAACCGCAACCGCTTCAGCCAGAGGCGGGACATCTCTGTCGAGCAGGGCATCGAAAAAAAGGTGACCGAGGAATTGCAGGCGCGGTTTTCGTTCCGCTTCATCCCTGTGAGGAGCGGCGACTCGGCCATCGGCAAAAATGGGTTGGAGTCGCCGCTGATTGCCACGTTCGCGCGGTGCGGCAAGTGCAAGGCGAGTGCGGAGTGGCTTGGGAACAACTCGCCCGTGGCCAAGGTAACGAACTCGGGGCTTTGGCTGTCGCAGCACTTGAATGGCCACACCCTTTCGGAGGCGGAGCGCGCTGCGCTAGAGGACCTGCTGAACCGCACCTAACCCTTTTTATTCTTTGTCATCCTTATTCCACCTCATGCCCAAGCCATTCAGGGAAAAGGTCCGCGACAACGTACGGAAGCACGGCCTCAAGGAGGGGCTGCACAAGTCTTTCGGGCAGCATAGCTGCCTTAAGACAGGCCAATTCGTTGAGGCGCTTGATGGCATGCATAACGAAAAAACAATCCAGAACAGCTTGGGCAAGTTACATGCCAGCGGTGAGCTGGTGCGCTTGGAAAAGGGCCGCTATGTTCTGCCAACACACAAATGGCTCAAGGCGCACCCGGAACTCCCTGAGCTCAGAAATAAGTTCGCGAGCCTTGCGACGCAGCTCGAGCCAGAGGGCCATGAGCTGAATAAGTTCGTGCTGTTTGTCCACGATGAAATGAAGGAAGGCACGACGACGTGCCTCATCAAGCAGTACCTGCAGAAGAACATGAAGCGCCACGTGGAAAAGAAATATGGGTCGCTTGACCACAAGCTCTTCACCACGAACATCTCGAAGTTCCTGAACAGCCTTGCGGTGAAAGGGGAAATATTTGCTGTGGAGGGCGTGAATGCGAATGCGTACACTTACGCTTACAAGCTGAAGCATGCCAAAGAGAAGGCAAAGCTGGAGAGGTCCTTGAAGCCAAAAAAGAAGAAGCAGTACACCCTGAAGGGCTCCCGCCTGCCGCGGGGCTTGACGAAGCTCCTTGAATACGAGGAGATTGAGCCCCATGACTTTGTTGCCGAGGCAAGGAAAGCGAGTGAGATGGGCTTCGATGACTTTGGTGAGTTCATGGACGAGGTCTCAAGGCGCACTGGTGTGTGGGACAGTAACCTCCTTTACACTGCCCTCGAAAGGTGCGGCCACACAGAGAAAAAGAAGAAGCGGGATTAGTCCGGTTTCACTTTTTTCAGGTGGGATGGACCGCGCTTTTTCTTGTTGTACAACAGCTCGATTTTTTCGCGCATCGTGTCCTTGAGGTGGCGTTCGTTCTTTAGGTACTTCAAGTGGCTATTGAACGAGCCATATGTCAGCCCTACCTCTTTCTTCGCCCTCTCTATGAGCCCACCCTTGTCTGTGGGAACGCGGAGCCTATAGAGTACGCCGTACATCCAGACCAACTGCTCGTCTTTTTTCAGCAGGCTTTCCAGCCGCTTGGTAGGGACAGCAGCATCTTTGGGGAGTGATTTTGGGTAAATGGTTTCGGCGTAGAACACGGACGCAAGTGTTCCCACCCTGTCTGCCATGAATCGCGTGTCGCTCAGCCTCCTGGACGTGCCCAGATACTCCTCAAATGCGTCCGAAAGCTTCTCTGATGTGAGCCCTGATGCCCCTGACTTATGCTTGAAGTACGTGGATTCCTTGAGCTTTTCAACCCGCTTCTTCAGCTCCCGCATTCTGGGCATACACTAATTAACACGCCGGCAGAATAAAAACCCTTTGTGCCTAAACGCTTTTATTCCCCTTGCCCCTTGCTGTAGAGCATGAAACGACTGTTGCTAGTATTCTGTGCAGTGCTCCTCGCGGGGTGCATTGGCAGCACGGCCACGTGGACCATCAGCGGTGATGATGTTTCCAGCCACACCATGATCTACGCTGCGGGCCCGCTGACTGACACCGATGCAATGATTCTCGCGTCGCTCGCGTGCGACTGGACACAGGGCGGCAAAGTGATCCACCGCGGCGGCAATATCGAGTTCCCGCCCGGCGACTGGGACATGGAGGTCGTGCTCGACGACACGTACCTGGTTAATGTCGACGGCAAGGACTTGCGCACGGGCAAGATTTACAACGCCGTGATTAACGAGGAAAATCACGTTGTGGAGTGCCACTACGCAATAGTGAACTGACTCACTTCTTCTTGGATTTTTCCCATTCCTTGACAGCGTCCTCGAACGTGCGCCAGCCCTCTCCGGCGCGCCTGTCATCCCTCTTGGTCTTCCGGAACATGTTTTCGAAGTTGGTGGGCTCGCCTGCCCTGCGCAGTTCCTTGGTGAGGGTGGACAGCGCCTTGGGCTTTGAGTTGTCGGCGTAGACCCCGACAAGGCTGTCCACTTCGTCGAGGCGCGCGAACAGCTTTTCCTTTGTTGCCTTGCTCAAATCCATCTTGATTGGAGGCCGTTTCTTTTCGTGTTGCGCCTTGTATTTTGAGTTGAGGAACGCGCGTGTGTGCGGGTCAGTGAACATCTCATTGAACCTCAAGCCAAACCACCTGTCAGATATGCCATGCTTTTCGCATAGGTCGCGGCACATCGTGGCCCTGCTTGGCACTATTCTCTTTGTCATGCGGTCGTATAAGTCTGATTTGAGCTCGTCGCGCTTCAGCGCGGTTCGGAAAACACCGTTTATGTACTCCTTGTCCTTTTTCAGGCGGTACTGCCAGTCAGAAAGCATTTTGAAGCCGCACCCAAACCTTTTCGCCCGTGCCTTAACCTGCTTGTCATTGAGCTTTGTGAGGCCCTTGGTTAGTTCCCGGGTGTATTCCAAGTATAATACAGAGGGCAGGGTTCCGGCATCAAGGGCGAACTCTTCCAAGTGCTTCGAGTGGAAGAATTTCCTGAACGCCTTTATGCGCTTGACTCCTTCGGCAATCTTTTCGTGGGTTTCGCCGCCATGCACGTTCTTGTCTATGTAATACTTCCGCCTCTTGAGCTGCCTAACGCGCTTTTCCGCTTTTTCCATTTCAGAGCACTCCCGATGCAATCAGGATGCCCATGAGGCATATGACTGAGCCACCTATGCGCTCCGGGTGCTTGAGCTTCTTGAGCTTTTTACTCAAGAAGTTCGCCATTAGCACTGATGCAATGGTCGCTATTATCACTCCGAGGGCGATGAACTCCCATGCGCCGTTGCTTATCATCAGGTTTGAGTAGGAGATGATGTCGTCAAGCCCCGTGGCAAAGAAGAGCGTGACACCGAGAAAGACATATTGCAGCGGGCCGTGCGGCGTTGCCTGTGGAAGAATGTGCTTCTTTGTCTTTTGGCCGAGGTATTCCTTGCCAATGGCCACGTATGCCCCGAAGAGGATGAGCGCCCCGCCGCCTATCAGCTGCTTTCCGGGGATGGCGTGCATGAGCTCTCCGGCGAACATGGCTATTCCCAGGGCGATGAAGGTGCCGATGAATATGCCGATGGTGATTAGGTGCTTTGTTGTGGTTTTGCCGTTGTGGACGTATCCCCCGGCGTAGGTGAGCGTGTCGTCTATGCCAGTGGCGAAGAACGCCACGAAGCCCAGAACAAACGATACCAATGCAGCCTCAATCATCACTTTAAATAGGGCTTTCGGAGAATAAAAAGGCTTTGTGCGTAATGGCCTCTCATTCTGGCTTGCGCTGGGCTATATCGCGGGGCGGGGCCTGCCCCGACGCTTGGGCGCGGGCCTCTTGAACACCTTGCTTGGCTTCGGGGAGTGTTCGAGCACTCGCCTGTACCCAATGACTGCTTCCTGCAGGGCCGCCACTTTTTTCGCGCCCTTGCTTTTTCTGCCGGCCACTTCGCACATGTCTTCCAGTGCGTTCAGGTGGAACTCTGTGAGCGGTACTCGTGCGTGGACTGATTGCACTGCTTCGCGCATATGATGCACTCTCTCGTTCAGTTTCCTGCTCATTTTGGTGTCCTTGACAGCTTCCGCGAGGTCGAGCACGTCGCCTGCATGCATACTGATTGCGTCCTTGTGCTCGCCGAGGCCTTCAGGCTCTTCCTCGAAAAAGCCCCTGAACTTTTGAGCTGCCTTACGCCAAAACGCCATTAAGTACTATTGGTTTCTCAGCCCATAAAAGCATTGCTCTCGCCAGCCCCAGCCTCAAACGCGTTCACTCAGATTTTCTTTGTGGACAGGAGTATCATCGAGGCCAGTGACGCAACTATTAGCAGCGCGCCCAGGAGGGTGATGAAGGTTCCTGCGAACTCGTTCCCCAGGAGCATTCCGAGCCCGATGCCTCCGGCCACCCCAATCACTACATCCGTGTTGTCCATTGCTTTCTTTGCCATGGCACTACCAAAGCGCTTCTGGAATAAAAATGTTTTGCCCATACGTTTTTATTAGCCTTATCCATTAGTTGGGATATGGGTGTAATGAACTTCTTCAAGCCGACTTTCGGGAAGGTGCTGTTACTATTGCTGCTGTTGGTTGGCAGCACGCTCATACAATCTGGCTATGTTACCACAAACTCGGAAGGTGTTGTTGACAGGCAGTACGGGTTCCCTGCGCCTGTCATAAACCATCATGTGGTCAATGTATGGGACAAGCCCACGCCCTACGATTTTTATGCGATGAGCTTGGTGATTAATGCAGTGTTCTGGGCTGTGGTGGCTTGGGTTTTTGTCGGCGTGTACTCTAAGTTAGGTGGGAAGCCAATAATTGGAATAGGAAAGAAAAAGCTCATCAGTAAGCCACCCGGCCCCTAAACACTTTTTTGGGTGCGTGGCAGTCAGGCAACTGCCCTGGCTGTTTTCTTTTCAGCTGCATGCTGGTGCATGATGTCCATATCCAGCTTCAAAAGCGTTTGGACAACCGGGCTATCCTTGTTCAATTCATAGAGTTGGGCCTTGCCCACTTTTCGGGTTGGGACAATCAGCTTGTCCCCCGCCATGTCCCCGAAAACACGCTTGATGGTGACTCGGGCCATCCCAATTCCCCTGGCGACGTCCGCCATGGAATAATCAAAGATATCGTTCTCGATAAAGAAATCCAGAATCCTTAGCTCAGGTGTCTCCCCCAGGAAATCCAATAGCAAGGACATACTGCAATATACACACCTCTAAGTATATATACCTTTACGTTATATGCATATCAACTAAACGTTATATTTATATAACGGCGTGTTTAGAACCAGTTGCATGGGGCGACCACCCCGCTCTGCGGGCGAGCTTAGTGCTTGGCTGTTGCGCAAGCTAATGCGCGGCTGCCGGCGTGGCTGTTGGGGCAGTGCGTATCAGAGTATGGATGGCATGTTGCGTAGCGTCCGGCACGCAGAGAAGGACAGAAAAGCACTTACGAAGGGCATCATCCCCTCGCTGTTGAACAATGGCTGGCTCTTAGCGCATAAGGGCGGGGACTGCCTGTCACTCAATGCCCACAAGAAAGTGGGCATACTCAATTTTATCAGGGGGTATTACCCGTTGGCCTCACCAAAGTGACCGGTGCTAATAGGAGAAAACCAGCCCCCTAAACGCTTTTATTCTGTTACTGCCTCAATCTTATTTGTCATGAGGCGGCTTGAGAAGTCAAAGGCGTTCATCCGCGGCCGGCTGAAGAAGCACGGCGTGGTGAGCTACGCGGAAATGAAGGCGCATGTGGGGTACAGCGTCCACAAGGGCGGCAAGGAATCTGAGCTGAAGAAGTTCGTCAATTCCCTGCATGAGTCGGATGAGGTCGTCACACTGAAGCTCCAGAACATGGCGGGCGTAAAGGGCAAGGCTTCGCAGCATATCGTGAACACCGAAATTGCGGACATCATGTTCGCCGCGTTCGCTCCGAAGACCAGGCGGGCGCACCCCGACAGCTCTTTCATCAAGGCGGTGAGGGCGCTTGTGCGCAACAAGCGCAAGCCCACGCGCCTGAACATCCTGCATGCCGGCACGAGAGCGCTCCAGAACCTGGATGAGCTACAGATTGTTAACTACAAGAAGCGGCCGAAGGGCCTTGACCCGAATGTCTTGAGGTACAAGCCCATGAGCCTCGCGCGGCTTGAGCGCGCGCTGAAGGCGATTGACCGCGTGATAGCGCTCCAGAAGCATTAAGGGCAGCGATTAAACCTGTTTTCCCTGGCACACCCAAAAGCCTTAAATATAACAATTATAACAATTATATCGATTATAATGACGACTATTGCTGTTAGCGAGCAGACCAAGGAAGGGCTTCGCAGCCTTGGGCGCAAGGGCGAGACCTACGACGAAATACTGCAGAGGGCGGTTGAGGCTGCAAAAAAACAGCTGTTTTTTGAGGCGCAGGAGAGGCTGCTTGAGGAAGGGGAGTTCGTTCCGCTTGACGAAGTATAGTGTCCTTGTCGAGAGGGGTGTGGCCGGGGCATTGGCACGGCTGGAGCCTGGGCTGCGCTCGCGAATCAAGAAGGGGCTTAAGAGGCTTGCTGAAGACCCGTTCACGAAGCGCAGTGGGTGCGACATCAAGCAGTTGCATGGCTCCAGCGGGACAGTGTTCTACCGTCTGCGTGTTGGCGACTACCGCGCAGTGTATGCCGTCAAAGGGAGAAAGATTATGGTAACCGTGGTCGGCCACCGGTCAAAAGCATACTCCTTCCTTGACTAATGCGTTTCACCCCCTAAACGCTTTTATTCTATGAACTAGCAATTGTATTCATGGCGAAGAAAAAGGCCTTTAACTGGAGTTCCGTGGATTGGGCTGACTTAGAAGAAGCCAAGCGTATTGCGGAGAACGTTCCGTTAAAGGAGCTAGAAAATCACTTGCATACAGCACACCGGGCTGTCGAGGCTGCT